>JAHEFN010000056.1 GCA_024640185.1 Gemmatimonadota bacterium
CCTCGCCCCCCAGTACGGCAGTGACCCGGAGTGGTGGGGGATCGTCGGCCTGCTCCACGACTTCGACTACGAGCGGTTCCCCAACGACGAGCGGGCTGCCGACCGTGAGCATCCCAGTGCAGGGGTGGCACACCTCCGCAGCCTCGGATTTCCCGAGGAGGGGTGCTTGGCGATCCTCGGGCACGCCGCCTTCACCAACACCCCTCGCACGACCGACCTCGCACGGGTGCTCTTCGCCGTCGACGAGCTCGCGGGTTTCGTGGTCGCGTGTGCGCTGGTGCGACCCTCCCGTTCGCTGGCCGACCTCGAGGTGAAGTCGGTCAAGAAGAAGCTCAAGGACAAGGCCTTTGCCCGTGGTGTCAGCCGGGAGGATGTCCGGGTCGGTGCCGAGGAGTTGGGTCGACCCCTTGACGAGATCATCGCCGAGGTGATCACGGCGCTGCGCCCCGTGGAACGGGACCTCGGGCTCGGCACCCCGTGACCCGACGGGCCGCGCCGGCTGAACCGGCGCTCGAACGAGCGCTGGACCGGGCCACCGGCCAGCCGGCGATTCCCGGCAATCGGGTCGAGCTCCTCTTCGATGGTCCGGTGAACTATGAGGTGATGCTTGCGCTGATCGCCTCGGCTGAGCGCCGCATTCACCTCGAGAACTACATCATCCGTGACGACGAGATCGGCCGTCGGTTCGCCGAGGCGTTGATCGAGCGGGCCCGCGATGGCCTGGTCGTCCGGGTGCTGCACGACTGGCTCGGTTCCCTGACCACCTCGCGAGGGTACTGGCGCAGGCTCCGCGAAGGGGGGGTCGACGTGCGGGGCTTCGGCCCCCCGCGAGTCACCTCGCCGCTCGCGCTCGTGAGCCGAGATCATCGCAAGCTGCTGGTGGTCGACGGCTGTCGTGCGGTGAGCGGCGGGTTGTGCGTCGGCGACGAGTGGTTGGGCGATCCGGCGCGGCAGCGGCAGCCGTGGCGTGACACGGCGCTCAGGGTCGAGGGCCCGGCGGCGCGCCTCATCGATCATGCCTTTGCCAAGGTCTGGCGGGCCTCGGGTGGGGCGCCGTTCGAGGACGAGCTCGAGGTCGACGTCGAGGTGGCCGAGGCTGGCGAGACGTCGGTTCGGGTGGTTGCCACCCAGCCGGGCGAGGAGCGGACCTGGCGGACCATTGACCTCCTCCTCGGGGTCAGTGCCGAGCGAATCTGGGTCACGGAGGCCTACCTCGCCGGCCCCCGACGACTCTATCAGGTCTTCGAGGATGCCGCCCGGGACGACGTCGATGTCCGGCTCCTGGTTCCTGGTGCGAGCGATATCCCCTTGGTCCGGAACCTCTCGCGAACGGGGTACAAGAGACTACTACGCTCTGGCGTGAGGATATGGGAGTGGGGCGGCCCGATGCTCCACGCCAAGACCATTTCGCTGGATCGCCGCTGGATCCGCGTTGGTTCGAGCAACCTCAACCCCTCATCACTGATCGCCAACTGGGAGCTTGACCTCTTTGTGGAGGATCATGCCCTGGCCAAGGAGCTCGACCGGAGGTTCGCGGAGGACCTCACCGATTCGGGCGAGGTCGTGCGCCGCGAACGCCGGCTGCTTCCGGCGGTGCCGGGTCTCGGCAGGCCGACGGCACTGGTCGTCGCCGACCACGCAGAGGCCTCAGGCCACCGCCCGAGCCTCCGGGAGAGGCGGCATCGCGCCTTCGTCCGAGCTGCGGTCATCGGACGAGCGGCCCGGTCGGCGCTGCTGGGGACCGCGGCGGGCTCGCTGGCGGTCGGGGCGGTGCTGTTGATCCTCTTTCCCCGGGTCGCCGCCTATGCCACGGCAGCGCTCTTCGTGCTGGTTTCGGCCTTGCTGGCGGTGCAGGCGCTGAGGCAACGTCGCCTTGATTGACCTCAACCTCACCCCCGCAGACCGCGTATGAACGACGTGGACGATACGCTGCTCGCGGCCCGGGCGGCTGGCGGAGACCCGGAGGCCTTTGGCGCCCTGATCGACCGGCATGCGTCGATGGCTCGCCGGGTCGCCTACACGGTGTTGGAGAACCAAGAGGACGCTGATGACGCGGCGCAGGAGGGGTTTCTTTCCGCCTGGCAGGCGATCGGCCGGTACGATGCGAAGCGGGCGTTCAGGCCCTGGCTGATGCAAATCGTGGTGAATGCGGCTCGAGATCTCCGACGGCGACGGCGAGTGCGAACCACCGAGCCACTGGAATTCGTGGCAGCAGCCTCGACGCACAACCCGGCCAGGGAGGCCGGGGTGCTCGATCTGGGGGACCGGCTCAGGGCGGCCTTGGCCACCCTGCCGGAGCGGCAGCGACTGGCGGTGGTGCTCTTCGACGCCGAGGGCTATCCGCAGGCCGAGATCGCCACGATGCTGGGCATCCCGGAGGGGACAGTCAAGTCGGATGTTTTCCACGGGAGGCGGGCCTTGAGGAAGGTGCTTGAGAGCGTGAAGGAGGAATGGGATGGATGACTTTTTGCCGTCGGGCTCGATGCCCGGCGAGCCGCTGACCCCAGACCCCGAACTCGGGGTGGCGCTGCGCGAGGCGCTGGCGATGCCGCACGACGGGGCGTTCGTCACCCGCCTGCGCGCCTTGGTGCGTCAGCGGCCTGAGCGCACCTGGGACGAAGTCCTCGCCGGATGGTTCTGGCAGGGCGTCTTGGCGATGTCACTGGTCGCCATGGCCGCCGCCGCCGGCTCGATGGTCACCGGCCAGCCTGCGACACTTCCGCTGGGTGAGGAATCCCTCGCCGTGCAGCTGCTCGACAGCGACCAGCCGGGCAGTGAGGTGATTCTCAACGCGATGGCCGGTCCTCGATGAGCACCTCCCAGACGCGAGCCATGGTGCTGTTGGGGTCGGCGTTTCTGCTCGGGGCGGTCGCCGGTGCCGCCGGCATGACCCTGGTCAAGCAGTCCAGTCGCGACGGGCGTGACGCGAACGGCGACTGCGTGGTGCGTCACCGGCGGGTCTGTTATTGGGTCGGCGAGCTGCAGCTCACGGCGGATCAGCAGGAGCAACTCGTCGAGGTCTATCGAGCCGGCGAGGCGGAAATGGAGGCGCTCCAGGACCAGATCCGGCCGGCAATCGACTCGATCTACCAGACCATCCGCCCCGACGTGGATTCCCTGCGGGTCGGCCTCGCCGACCGGGTCCATCCGATCCTGACGACGCTGCAACGCGAAAGGTACGACTCCATTGTCAATGCATTCTCTGAACGGCGCCGCAGTGGGCGCGACCGCAACTCAACCGGACCGACTTCCCGTGACCGCACTCCATAGCGCCCGTCGCCTTGCCCTTGGGGCATTCCTGGTCTTCGCCTTCCCCGTCGCGGCCCAACAGGGTGCCGCGCCGATGCAGGTGACCCTCGCCGACGCCATCCAACGCGCCGGTGGGGTCTCCCCGCAGGTGGTCTCGGCACAGGGCCAGCTGCGCAGCGCCGAACTCGGGGTGCGGACGCAGTACTGGCAGTACATCCCGCAGTTGACCTTCCCGGTGGGGGCGGCCCTCAACCTCTCGTCCGGCAAGTCGCGTCTCGATCCGGTCACCGGTGAGCTGATCAGCGGAAACGTGACCGATCCCAGCTACTCGCTCGGTGCACGGGCTTCGCTGACGATCTTCGACGGCTTCCGCCGTTCGCACGACATGGGCGCGGCCCGGGCACAGGAGACCGCCGCAGACGTCGGCCTCCTGAACGCCAAGATGCAGACCACCTTGTCGGTCACCAACGCCTTCTTCGATGCCCTGGCGGCCGGCGAGGTGCTCGCCGTCAACGAGGCCGCGGTCGGCCGCGCCGAACAGCAGTTGCGGGTGGCCACCGCCCGACTGCAGAGCGGTGCCGGGCAGCGCACCGATTCCTTGACGGCGCTGGTGCAGTTGGGTCAGGCGCGGCAACAGCTCTTGTCGGCCCAGGCCTCACTGGCCACCAGCGAGGCCTCGCTGGGGCGGTTGATCGGCAGCGATGGCCGGGTGTCGCCCCTGGACGACCCGACCTTCTACCAGCAGCCGGTGTTGCTCGATACCGCCGGTGTCCGCCAAGAGGCGATCCTCTCGGCACCGGCGATCCGGACGGCCGAAGCCAACCTCATTGCAGCGAAGGCCCGCCTGCGATCCCAGAAGACCGGCTACTGGCCGACGATCAACCTTACGGCTTCGTCTGACTGGACCGCCAGCAAGCAGAACGACTACACCCTCGAACCCCGCCGTCGGCTGGGGATCTCGCTCAACTTCTCGCCGTGGACCTCACTGCAGCGCGAGACCGGCATCGAGAACGCCGCGATCTCGGTCGACAACCAGATCGCGACACTCGCCGACCAGCGGCTTCAGTTGCAGTCGCAGTTGACCCAGCAGTATGCCGCCCTCGGCAACGCCCGGGAGGCGATCGAAGTGGCCGGCATCTCGGTGCAGGCCTCCGATGAAAACGTCCGGGTCACCGAGCAGCGCTACCGGTTGGGCGTGGCGACGATCTTCGAGTTGATGCAGGCCCAGGAACAGAAGACCCAGGCCGAGGTCAACGAAATCCAGGCACGATTCTCCTACATCCGCGCCAAGGCCCAGATCGAGGCGTTGGTGGGACGGGCACTCTAGATGGCACGCAATATCCTTGATACCGCCGAGCGCATGGCGCTCCTGCCGACCGACATCCCCCGTGACGCGGTGATCGTCACGCGCAATCTCCATCGCGAGTACGTGATGGGGAGCGAGGTGGTCCACGCCCTGAACGGGGTCGATGTCACCATTCGCCGCAACGAGTTCGTGGCGATCATGGGGCCGTCAGGATCGGGCAAGTCGACGCTGATGAACATGATCGGCTGTCTCGACACGCCGTCGTCGGGCGAATACTGGCTCAACGGTTACCGGGTCAGCGAACTCGATGACGACGCCTTGGCCCGGATTCGGAACAAGGAGATCGGCTTCGTCTTCCAGACCTTCAACCTGTTGCCACGTGCCACAGCGCTCGCCAACGTCGAGCTGCCGATGGTCTACGCCGGGGTGGGCTCGAAGGAGCGTCGCGATCGGGCGGCCCGCACCCTCGAGCAAGTCGGCCTCGGCGATCGAATGGACCACAAGCCGAACGAACTCTCGGGGGGCCAGCGCCAGCGCGTCGCGGTCGCCAGGGCACTGGTCAACAACCCGTCGATCCTGCTGGCCGACGAGCCGACCGGCAACCTCGACTCGGCCACCTCGGTCGAGATCATGGAACTCTTCCAGACACTGCACAATCAGGGACAGACCATCATCCTGGTCACCCATGAACCGGATATTGCCACCCACGCCAAGCGCCAGATCATCCTCAGGGATGGCAAGGTCGAGAGTGACGGCAGTTTCATCCCCTCGGAGGCACACTCGTGAACGCCGTTCGTCTCGCAGCCACTGCGCTTGCCACATCCCTGCTCATCTCGGGGTGCAACAAGGCTGAAGAAGCCCTCTCCGTCTATCAGTCCGTCGCGGTTTCGACCCGGGACATTTCCGTCTCGGTACAGGCGGCCGGTGCCATTCTCCCCGACACCGTGGTCGAGGTGAAGTCGAAGGCCTCGGGTGAGATTCTCGAGTTCCGGGTCGAGACCGGTCAACTGGTTGAGCGTGGAACCTTGTTGGCACGAATCGATCGCCGGGTCCCGCAGAATCGCTACAATCAGGCCGAGGCCCAGCTCGACGTGGTCAACGCCCGGCTTCGCAACGCCGAGGCCCAGTTCCGCCGCTCGACCGAGCTGTATGACGCCAAGGCGATCACCGAACAGGAGTTTGAGGGTGCGGCGCTGGATCTTGCCAACGCCAAGGCCTCGCTCGTTTCCGCCCAGGTCGAACTCGAGACGGCCAAGATCGCCCTCGACGACACGGAGGTGCGGGCGCCGATCACCGGCACCATCATCGCCAAGAACGTCGAGCGCGGCGCGGTCATCTCCTCGCCGACCTCCGACGTCGGTGGCGGCACGGTGTTGATGCGGATGGCCGATCTCTCGTTGGTGCAGGTCAAGACCTATGTCGATGAGACCGACATCGGCAAGCTCAAGCCGGGCCTCGAGGCCCGGGTCACGGTTGAGGCGTTCCCGAATCGACCCTTCAATGGCGTGGTGCTGAAGATCGAGCCACAGGGCGACACGATCCAAAGCGTGACGATGTTCCCGGTCCTGGTGCGGATCCCCAACAGCGACGGCCTCCTCAAGCCCGGGATGAACGCCGAGGTGAACATCTCCGTCGGCAACGCGACCGGAGTGCTGGCGGTGCCCAATGCGGCGCTCAGGACCGAACGCGACGTCGCCAGTGCGGCCTTCGTGCTGGGGATCGAGGACGCCGACCTGCAGGTGATGTTGGAGGCGAGCCGCAATGCCAACGCCCCGGCCGGTGGCGATACCGGTGCCAAGAGCACCCCGCTGAGCGAGACGGCCCCCGCGCCGTCGCGGGAGCAGATGATGGCGGTCTTCCAGAAGCAGCGGAGTGGCGCCACCCTGACTCCCGAGGAAGAGGCAATCATGACGGCAGCCCGCGCTGCGATGGCTGGTGGTCGGGGCGGTCGGGGCAACGGGGGTTCTTCTGGCCAGGACGAAATGTTCGGTGGAAAGTATGTGGTCTTCACCATGCGCAACGGCACGCCGACGCCGGTCTATGTCCAGACAGGGATCACCGACCTCGACTACTCCGAGGTGCGCAGCGGCCTCACCGCCGCAGATTCGGTGTTGTTGCTCCCCAGTGCGTCGATGCTCGAGTCCCAGCAGCAGCTGCAGGAGCGGATGAGCCGCATGAGCGGCGGTCTTCCCGGTCAAAGTCGCTGAGCGGCAGAGAGGAGAGCATACCATGCTGATCGGGGAGACCATCAGGGTCGCGATCCGGAGCATCCGGAGCAACAAGCTGCGGGCACTGCTCACCATGTTGGGCGTCATCATCGGCGTAGGCGCAGTGATCACCGTGGTGGCGATGGGCACCGGTGCCCAGAGGAATGTCGAAAACCAGATCAACGCCCTCGGGGCGAACCTGATCACCATCGAGCCGTCGCGTTCGCGATTCGGCGGCGTGCAGAGTGCCAGCGCGGCGCCGATGGTGATCGACGATGCCGTGGCCCTGCGGAAGGATGCCGGGCAGTACATCGCCGCGATGGCGCCCGAGATGGAGCGACGCCAACAAGTCGAGTTTGGCAACCAGAACATCAATGTCTCGGTGCTCGGCACCACGACCGAGTACCCGGAGGCCCGCAATACGAGCGTGGAGCTCGGGAGGATGTTCACCGATGGTGAGGACGCCGCCCGGAAGCGGTATGCCGTCGTCGGAGCCGCCGTTCCCGACATGTTGGGGCAGAACCCCGCGGCCTTTCTCGGTCAGACCATCACCATCCGTCGAATCCCCTTCGAGGTGATCGGCGTGATGGCCGAGCGCGGTTCCCTCGGCTGGTCGAATCCGGACGAGGCGATCTACATCCCACTGACGACAGCCAGGTTCCGCGTCAACGGCACCGATCGCCTGGGGCAGATCTCGCTCACCCTCCGCGAAGGGGCCAACCGCAACATGGCGCTGGTCCAGTTCGAGCGGGTGATGCGTCGGGAACACCGGATTCGACCCGGAGAGGGCAACAACTTCAACATGCGGTCGCCGACGGACTACCTGGCGACCGCCGAGGAGACCAGCAAGACCTTCTCGGCACTGTTGCTCTCCATTGCCGGTGTGTCGCTTCTGGTCGGCGGTATCGGGATCATGAACATCATGCTGGTGTCGGTCACCGAGCGGACCAAGGAAATCGGCATCCGGAAGGCGCTGGGGGCCACCAAGATGGTCATCATGAGCCAGTTCCTGATCGAAGCCCTGGTGCTCTGCCTGGCTGGCGGCACTCTCGGCATCTTCTTCGGGATCGGCGCCTCGCGGCTCGTCTCGAGCAACCTGGGCTGGACCACCGAGATCTCGCCGGTGGCGGTGGCGGTGGCCTTCGGCTTCTCGGCCTTGGTGGGGCTGTTCTTCGGCCTCTGGCCGGCCCGCCGCGCCGCCAGTCTCGACCCGATCCAGGCGCTGCGCTGGGAGTAGGGTCAGGGCAATGAGGTGCCGCGCGTGGCGGCCGCCCAAGAGGCGGTCGCCATTCGTGTCTTCCGTCCCGATCTCATCCCCGGACTCCTTCACCCTCTTCTATATTTGCGTCCATGAATCGAACTCTCCTGGCCTGGCTCCTGGCGCTGCCGATCGCCACCCTCGCAGCACAAACCCAGTCCGTCACGGTGCCCCGGTTCGTGGAGCAGGTGGCCATCGACGGCGTTCTCGACGAATTGGTCTGGCAGCAGGCGGTTCGCCTCGACGGGTTCCGGCAGTACCAGCCGGCGGATGGCCGGCCGGCCGAAGACTCGACGGTCGTCCTGCTCTGGTATGCCCCGGACGCGATCCATGTCGGCGTCATCGCCTATGACCGGCAGCCTGGGAGCATTCGGGCGACGCTCACCGACCGCGACAACATCAGCAATGATGACCGGGCCGTGATCTACATCGACACCTTCAATGACCGTCGCCGGGCCTACTTCTTCGGAGTCAACCCGTTCGGTGTCCAGGAGGATGGCTTGCGCGCCGAGGGGGGCTACTCGGCCCAGCGCGACATGATGGCCGGGCTCCTCGATCGCTCCCCCGACTTCCTCTGGGAGAGCAAGGGCCAGCGGACCGACGACGGCTGGGTGGCCGAAATCCGGATCCCGTTCAAGTCGCTGCGCTGGGCTGGCGGCGAGGTGCAGACCTGGGGCTTCAATGTCGAGCGCCAGACGCGGCGGACCGGCTACACCGACACCTGGACCGACGTGCGGCGGGCGAATGCCTCCTTCCTGGCCCAAGCCGGCACGATCACCGGCATCCGCGACATCCAGCGCGGCGTGGTGACCGAACTGCAACCCACCATGGTGGTCGACTACCCCGGCGCGCTGGGCGATGCGGGGTTCTCCCGCGACGACCCGAAGCCGGAGTTCGGCGCCAACCTCCGGCTCGGCTTCACCAACTTCGCGGTCGACGCCACGCTCAACCCCGACTTCTCGCAGGTGGAATCCGACGTCGGGCTGGTGACCATCAACGAACGATTCGCACTCTTCTTTCCCGAGCGACGGCCATTCTTCCTCGAGGGAATCGATCTGTTCGCCTCGCCCAACAACCTGGTCTACACCCGGACCGTGGCGAACCCCCTGGCCGGGGGCAAGCTGACCGGCAAGGCCGGCCCGTGGTCGCTGGCCCACCTCTCGGCGATTGACGAGTTCGGTGCCTCGCCGGGCGCCGATGCCGACACCAAGGCGTTGGTCAACATCACCCGGGTGCGCCGAGACCTCGGCGAGAGTTCGGTCGGCGGCATCACCCTCACCAACCGCGATGAGTCCGGAGCCGCCAACCGGGTGCTCTCGGCCGACGCCAGGATCGTCTTCAAGAAGCTCTACTATTTCCAGGCCCAGGTCGCCGGCTCCCACACCATCGATTCCTCCGGTGCCGGTTCCCGCACCGATCCGCTCTGGCAGCTCGAGGTCGACCGAACCGGAAGGCGCTACGGCTTCCATTACACCTTCCTGGCCGTGGGCGACGACTTCGAGACCTGGAGCGGGTTCGTGAATCGCCGGGGCATCATGAGCGCGACCATCTACAATCGTTGGCGGTTCTACGGTGCCCGTGGCGATGCCATCGAAGAGTTCACCGTCAACCCGAGGACCACGCGGATCTGGAACTACGGCGATCTGGGCGACCCGGCGATCGAGGGGACCGACGGGCTCGGTTTTTCTGCCAGCCTGCGGGGTGGTTGGTCGGTCCGCTCGGAAGTTGGGCTCGGCTTTGTCCGCTTTCACGACGCGGACTATGCCGGCTATGAGGTGACCACGGACGGAGTGGATCGCGCCCCCTTCGATCCCCAGGCCGGTGTGTTCGATGTGAAGTCGGCCTCGCTGTCGGTGACGACCCCCACCTGGCAGCAGTGGAACGCCTCGCTTGGATACGCCGGTGGAGCGACGGCGATCTACCAGGAGGCCTCCGAGGGCCGCTCCCAGCGCTGGACCGGCTCCGTGTCGCTCCGACCCAGCTCCTCGGTCCGGGCCGACGCCTCCCTGACCTATCAGCGAATCACCCGTGCCACCGATGGGATGGAATTCGCACGGACGATCCTGCCGCGACTCAAGGTGGAGTACCAGCCCAGCCGGGCGCTCTTCATTCGGGTGGTGGGCGAGTATCGCTCCCAGCGCCAGGACGCACTCCGCGACGCCGATGGTCGGGTCCTCGTCGTCGGGGGTGATCCGTCGGCGTTGACCCCCTCCGACCGGTTGCGGCTCGACTGGCTGGCCTCCTTTGAGCCGACGGCCGGCACGGTGGCGTTCATCGGCTACGGCTCGACACTTCGCGGCAACCGGCCGCTCACCTTCCGGGAGCTCGAGCGGACCGATGACGCCTTCTTCCTCAAGCTCTCCTACCTCTTCCGGTGGTGAGGG
>JAHEFN010000316.1 GCA_024640185.1 Gemmatimonadota bacterium
GGACATAATCACGGGTCTCGCGCATGAGCAGCTGAGCGTCAGCGAGCTCGAAGAACATCTCGTCACTCTCGGGATCGACCGCGTCGCCGCCCCCCTGGGAGGCGATGCGGGTCACCCCGCGCCCGACCCGACCCTGACCACCGTTGTAGGCCGCCGCTGCGAGCAGGTGCGAGCCGAAACGATCGGTGAGGTCCCTGAGGTGGCGGGCCGCCGCGTCGGTGGACTTGATGGGGTCACGTCGTTCGTCAACCCAGGTGTCGACCCGCAGGCCATACCCTCGCCCGGTGGCCCGCATGAACTGCCACATCCCCACGGCACTGGCTCGACTCACGGCGATCGGCGAGAAACCGGACTCAATGAGGGCGAGATAGACCAGGTCCTCGGGGAGGTCATTGGCCGCCATCTGGGTACGGGCGTACCCCTCGAAACGCGGCATCCGATCGAGCCAGAGCTGGAAGGTGTTGTGGCCCCGGCCAGTGAAGTAGTCGACGTAGTAGGCCACTCGTGGGTGCTCGGCGTACTGCGCAACATTGAGATCCCAGCTCGGCTCCATTGCCTCGTCGAGGGAGAGCTCCGGCATCGAGTCCGCGGCGCCCATGACGAGCAGGGAGTCGAGCGCGGCGGCATCAGTGAGGGAGTCCACGGCCACGCGCTGGGAGCGGCGACGGGCCTGATTCGCCGTCGTCGCCGAGGCGCCGGGAGCCGCGGGGCTGGCCACCGGCCCGGACCGCGTCACCGGATCGACCTGCAACGGGCCACAGGCAGCTGCCAGGATGAGGAGGGTCGCGCAGCACGGTCTGATCATCGAAACCCCTCCGGGAGGAAGCCGTTGGTGCGATCCCTCTGGCATCGGCAAGGGGATGGGGGAACTGTACGGATCCACCGGTCGGAAAGATGCAAGACGGCGGATGGCTGCAGCCTCATCGCTCGAGGTGGCGTTGGAGCACCGCGGTCAGGTCGTCCTGACTCAGCGCATCGGCCCGGGCGTAGAGCGCGGCCTTGGAGGGCGAGGAGATGTCGAGTGGCACCCAAATCCGCGAGCCACTCCCCGTGGTGGGCCGAAACGAGGCCACCAGCAGCCAGTCCGTGGTGCCGGGCCGTCGCTCGACGGCAACCGTCACGGACCACTCACGATCATCGAGCGCCAGTGTTCGAGAGGTCACGGGCTCCGGAGGGCTGCAGGAGGAGAGGAACCACGCCGCATGCGTGGGGACCCACCATAGTTAGGGACATGCCGAGGCGCGGGCAACCATGGGCGCTCCATTCTCCCGCCGCGCCCTCACTCTTCGCGTCGCACCAAAGCCTGAAAGGCCTGCCGCAACTGCATGGTGATCGGGCCGGGACAGCCCACCCCGATTGACCGGGCATCGACCTCGCGCACCGGCACGACTTCCGTCGCGGATCCGGTGAGGAAGACCTCTTCGGCCGTGTAGACGTCGTACCGATTGAGGAAGTCCTCGCGGACCGGAATCCCCAGCTCGACGGCCAACTCGATCACCGCATCCCGGGTGATCCCCTTGAGGATGCCGGCGGAGGGGGGTGGGGTGCGGACCACCCCGTCGGTCACGACGAAGAGGTTCTGGCCGCTCGCCTCGGCCACAAACCCTGCGGCATCGAGCATGATCACCTCATCAGCCCCGGCGGTCCCGCCTTCATACTTGGCCATCACATGGGCCAGGTAGTTGAGCGACTTGACCCGGGGGGAGACCGCTTCACGGTGGGGCGTCGGCGTCCCGGCGGTGACCACCGAGAGTCCGGCAAGCAGGCGTTCCTCGGAGAACATCTTCAACTCATCACAGATGATGATCACCGTCGGTTCGTGACAGCGGCGGGCATCGATGCCGAGGTCACCGACTCCCCGGGTCACGATGTGCCGCAGGTAGGCATCGGCGAAGCCCGACCGGCTGATGGTCTCCTCGGTGGCCGTGGCCAGTGCCTCCGGCGACATCGGCACGGTGAGGGCGATCGCCTTCGCCGAGTCGCGCAACCGCTTGAGGTGCGCTTGGAGTCGGAACGCCTTGCCGCTGTAGACCCGCATCCCCTCGAAGACGCCATCACCGTAGAGGAGGCCGTGGTCAAAGACCGAAATCATCGCCGTCTCGCGATCATGGAAGGCACCGTTGATGAAGATCGTGGCTGGCATCGGGATCCTGGAAATCGTGGGTGGTCGTCGCCGGGGACCGACTGGCACCGCATCGGCGGCCCCAGCGTCCGGAGGGGCTGGGTATAATTGTCGCAGGGGGTGTAGCTCAGCTGGCAGAGCAATCGGCTTTTAACCGACAGGTCGTGGGTTCGATCCCCACCGCCCCCATCAAGATATCTCCCCCACCAGCCAGGACTCAGCCCCACGACCTCATGGCCCGACCTCGCCGTCGTCGGCGCTGCGTCGCGACCGCGCTGCCGATCGTGGCCACCGCCATCCTTGACTGGGAGGCGACGGTCGACAGCTGGCTCAGGGCGTGATGGTGTAGATCAGCCAGTCGCCGAGGGCGCGGTCATCCTTCGAGGGATTGGCGGTGTCGAGGATCTCCACCGGGATCGCCGAGATCACCACGATCCGCGCACTGGGAACCCGACGCCGCACCCGTTCGGCGGTGCCGAGACCGTAGTTCGAGTGGAAGGCCCCGTTGAGGTGCACCACCAGCGCCCGGTCGCCTGAAGCCTCCCGCGCCTCGAGGATCGACTCGGCCATCGTCTCGTCCTTGGCGCACTGCGACAGGTAGTAGCGAGTGAGGGCTGCCGCCTTGTCGGCCTCCGAGTCACCCGGCACATGCTCGCGCATCGTCTCGGCAAACTTGTCGAAGTAGTCGTCACCGTCGGTGCGGCAGATCATGTCGCGCGCGAACCAGCTGCGTTCCGTGCCGGGCAACGAGTCGAGGGCGGCGTAGCCACTCTTGGACACCGCACTGGCGATCGGCCGAGGGATGTTGGCGGCGATGACCGGCCAGCCATGGGCACGCGCCCATTCCACCGCCGGGCGGTAGTCGGTG
>JAHEFN010000057.1 GCA_024640185.1 Gemmatimonadota bacterium
GAACACGAGGGACGGTTGTTGAACGCCACCGCGTACCATGTCCTGCTCAAGCGGGGTGATCAGGGAACGGTCCCCGCCCTGCGGCGCTCGCTCACCGAGGTCATCGCCGACGAGTTCCAGCTCTACAGCCGACCCCTGCCGACGGGAGAAACCGCGGTGCTGGTGGTGGTTTCGGCCCAGGCGGCCGCGCGGGTCGAGCAACTGCTCGCCGAGGCGCGGGTGCAGGAGATGCCGGTCCCCGAGGCGTTTGGTGGGCAATCCCTTGCCGAGGCGATTCCCCGGATGTTGGCCCGGCAACGGGAGATCCCGGGTGAGCTCGAGGCCCTCGAGGTGCGCCGGGCCGCCCTTGCGCGTGAACACGGCGCCGAGTTGGCTCGGGCCCGCAGTGGTCTGCACGACCGCCTGCAGGCCCTCGAGGCGTTGCCGCTCTCAGGCGTCACTTCCCGGGCCTTCGTCATCGAGGGTTGGGTGCCCACCCGGGCATGGGCCGACCTCGAGGCAGGACTCCGCAACCGCGGTGACGGCGAGATCGTCGTCGCCGAGGTGGCCCGCGAAGACTGGAACTCCGAGACCGCCCCGGTGGTGCTCTCCAATCCCCGCCTGCTGCGACCGTTCGAGGCACTGATCCGCCTGATGCCGTTGCCGACCTACGGCTCGATCGACCCGACACCCTTCGTGGCGGTCTTCTTCCCGGCCTTCTTCGGGTTGATGGTCGGCGACATCGGGTACGGGGTGATCCTCGCGGCGCTTGGCCTGGTGCTCCACCGCCGTTCACGACCCGGCACCATCTGGCGGGACATCGCCGAGATCATCGGTCCGTGCGCCGCAGCCGCCATCGTCGCCGGCCTCCTCTTCGGTGAGTTCTTCGGTGACCTCGGTGTCCGGTGGTTCGGGCTCGAGCCGCTGCTCTTCAGTCGCGAGGAGGCGATCGTCCCCTTCCTGCTGTTGAGCGTTGCCCTGGGGGTCGTTCAGGTCCTCGTCGGATTGGTGCTCGGGGTGATCAGCGCCCGCCGGCACCCTCGCCAGGCGATGGGACGGGGCCTCTCGGCGGTCATGGTGGTGTTGATGCTGCTTGCCCTGCTCGCCGCCGTCGAGGTCCTGCCGGCAAGCTTCTTCACCCCATCGGTCATCGTGCTCTTGGTCGCCTTCCCGGTGTTGATCCTGGTCGAAGGGTTGGTCGCGATGATCGAGTTGCTCACGATCGTCGGGAACATCCTCTCCTACACCCGCATCATGGCACTGGGTATCGCATCAGTGATGCTCGCCGTGATCGCCAACCGCATGGTCGGCGCGATGGGGAGCGTGATGGTGGGCATCGTCTTCGCGCTGTTGTTCCACCTGGTCAACTTTGCCATCGCGATGTTCTCCCCGACGATCCATGCCCTGCGGCTCCACTATGTCGAGTTCTTCGGCAAGTTCTACAGCCCCGGCGGCACCCGATACCGACCGTTCGCCCACTGGTCCGGTCCACGTCAGCCGGCCGCCGTCTCATCCTCCACGACAAGGCATCCCTCATGGACACCGCACTGATCGCCCTGGCGGCGGCCCTGGCCGTCGCCATCCCCGCCCTGGCCACCGCCTGGGCCCAGTCGCGCATCGGGCCGGCCATCGCAGCCTCCATGGCCGAGAAGCCCGAGCTCTCGACCACCGCGATCCTGATGATTGCCATCCCGGAGACGATGGTGGTCCTGGGGTTCGTGGTCTCGATGGTGATCCTCGTGCGCAGCTGACGGCAGGCACACCATGGCGCTCGACGAACTGCTCGCCGCACTCGAACGGGAGGTGCGCGCCGACGCGGACCGTCTCCTCGAGGAGGCGCGCGCCGACGCCACGGCGTGGACGGCGGCCTGTGAGGCGCGCAGCGCAGAGCAGCACGAGATCGCCCTTGGGCAGCACCTCCGCCGTACACACGCCGCACTTGAATCGGTCCTCGCGGAGGCACGACACGCCGCCCGGCAGGAGGTGCTCGAAGGGCGGGACCAGCTGCTTGAGCGGATCTTCACCGCGGCCCACGACGCCTGCCCCGAGGCGATCACTCGGGCGAGCTACCTCGCCACCCTCCCCGATCGCGTCGCCGCGGCCATCGCCTGTCATCCTCCTGACGCGGCGCTGGTGCTCTCGGCACCGCCGGCCCTGCTGCAGGAACTCGAACGACAGGTGGCCGGTGACCCGCGCATCACCGTGCGGGAGGATCCGCGCGCCGGATCGGGGTTCCGGTGCGTCGCTGCTGACGGCCGCGTGGCGGTGGTCGAGACGCTCGAGTCACGCCTCGCGGCACGGCGCACCGATCTGGCGCGCGCGACACTGCGGCGTTTGGGGGTGACGACATGAGGCCCATCTGGGACGACGTGAACGCCCGCATTCGGGGACTCGGCAGCCACCTGCTCTCCCCCGAGCAGCTCTCCGCCTGCGCCAGCCGACGCGACCTCCCCGCCCTGGCCGAGAGCCTGCGCCGGGTCGGCGTTGTCACCGGCGAGTTGCCACCGGTGGTGCGCGCCGCGGATCTCGACCTGGCGATTCGGCGCTGGGCCGGCGGCGCCCTGACCATCCTGGCTCGCTGGGTGGGGCCTCGACATGAGGCGTTGCCGTTCGTCCTGGCCGAGATCGATCGCCGGAGCATTCGCGCCATGCTGCGAGGAGCCGCCCAGCGTGCGCCGGCCGCCGAGCGCCTCACCGGGGTGATGCCGACCCCCGACCTCCCGCAACGGGCCCTCGAAGAGCTGGCCCGAGCCCCGACGGCCACCGCGGTCATCGCCCGGCTCACGGCCTGGCGCCACCCCTTCGCGCCGGGACTCACCGCTGGCGTCGGCGTCGCGGAGCCGGAGCTCTTCCTGCTCGAGGCCGCGCTCGCGCGCGAAGTCGCCGCCCAAGCCGAGCGCGCGGCACGCCTCGCCGGCGACCGCACTCTGAGGGGATATGTCCTCGACAGCATCGACCTGGCCAATGCCGCCACGGCGGTCGTCCTCGCGACCGACGGGCAAGACGTGGTGCCGAGTGCGGTGTTCCTCGCCGGTGGCCGACGGCTGGGGTTCGCCGAGTTCGCGGCGGCGATCGGGAGCCACGAGGCCGGTGCGGCTGGGGTGCGGGTCGCTCGGGCGCTCGAGGGTATTCCCTGTGGTGACCTCTTCCGGCGGATCGGGATGACCCCCGCGGAGTTGGAGGAGGCCGTGCTCCGCTGCCGCCTCCGATCCGTCGCCCGACAGGCGCGCATGACGCCACTTGGACCGATCGTGGTCCTGCACTTCGCGCTCCGGTTGCAGACACAGGTCATCGACCTCTGTCGCATCGTGTGGACGACGGTCCTCCACGCCCCGCGCGAACGCCGCAGTGACCTGCAGACCGCGGGGGCCAGATGAGCCACGACGTACGCATTCTCGCCACGCCGCTGGTGGCCTCTGGCTTTGGCCTGACCGGACTGCCGGTCACCGCGGCGCTCGACCCCACCGACGCGAGCGACATCTGTCGCAGCTGGCTGGACGACCCGGCCGCCGGCATCGTGCTGCTCGAGGAGACGATGCACGACAACCTCCCCGACGAGATCCGGAAGCGACTCGGACGACGGCCCCTGCCGCTGGTGGTGCCGTTTCCCGGACCCGAGCCGGAGGCCGCGCCCGAACACGCCGACGCCTACATCGTCGAGCTCTTGCGCCAGGTGATCGGCTACCGAGTGAAGATTCGATGAGCGACGTCGCCCGGTTGGTGCGGATCGTGGGAGCGCTCGCCGAAGCCGAGCCGCTTGCCGAAGGGGCTTCCCTGTACGAACTGGTGCGGGTGGGCAACCGCGGCCTGCTCGGTGAGGTCGTGCGCATCGCCGGGCGCCGAGGCACCATCCAGGTCTACGAGGAGACCAGTGGCCTGTCGTTGGGCGAACCGGTGACGTTGACCCACGAGGCGCTGACCATCGAGCTCGGCCCCGGACTCCTCGGCGGCGTCCTCGATGGGGTCGGACGTCCGCTGGTCGACGTGGCGTTGCACCACGGCGACTTCGTGACCCCGGGCACCACCAGTCCGACGCTCGACGCGGCACGGCGATGGGCATTCACGCCGACGGTGCCGCCTGGGAGCGTGGTGCAGGGCGGCGATCAACTCGGCACCGTCGAGGAGCGACCGGGGTTCGTGCACCGCGTGCTGGTGCCACCCGACATCTCCGGCACCGTGGCGAGCATCGACGGGGGCGACTTCACCGTGCACGAGCCCTTTGGCCGTCTCACCGACGACACGCCACTCTGTCTCGCGCACCGCTGGCCGGTGCGTCGCCCGCGTCCGGTGTCGCAGCGGCTTGCCTCCCATGTCCCGTTCATCACCGGACAGCGCGTCTTCGACCTGCTCTTTCCGGTGGCGGAGGGGGGCAGTGTGGCCTTGCCCGGTGGCTTCGGCACCGGCAAGACCGTGATCGAACAGTCGTTGGCCAAGTACGCCAAGGCCGACGTGGTGATCTATGTCGGCTGTGGCGAGCGCGGCAACGAGATGGCGGAGGTCCTCGAGGAGTTCCCCCACCTGACCGACCTGCGAACCGGTCAGTCGGTGATGGACCGCACGGTGTTGCTGGTGAACACCTCCAACATGCCGGTGGCCGCCCGCGAGGCCTCGGTCTACGTGGGGATCACCATCGCCGAGTTCTACCGAGACATGGGCTACCGGGTCGCCCTGATGGCCGACTCCCTCTCGCGCTGGGCCGAGGCGTTGCGCGAGATCAGTGCCCGGCTGCAGGAAATGCCCGGCGAGGAGGGATACCCGACCTATCTCGGCAACCGCCTCGGACAGTTCTACGAGCGTGCCGGCCTGGTGACCACGCTGGGACAACCTCCTCGTGAGGGCTCCCTCACGGTCATCGGCGCCATCTCGCCGCCGGGTGGTGACTTCTCGGAACCGGTCACCCAGGCCTCGCTCCGGGTCACCGGCGCGCTCTGGGCGCTCGACCCGGAACTCGCCCATCAACGACAGTTCCCCGCCGTCGACTGGGAGACCTCCTACTCCCTCCACGCCGAGTCGACGACCGCCTGGTTCGTGGCGCATGTCGATGCCGACTGGCCCGCCGTGCGCCGGGAGACGCTGGCGTTGTTGCAGCGGGATCGCGACCTCCGGGAGATCGCCGCCTTGGTCGGTCCGGAGGCGTTGCAGGATGAGGACCGCCTGCTGCTCGAGGCGGCCCGCCTGGTCCGTGACCATGTGCTGGGACAGAGTGCCTACGACCCCAACGACGCGCTCTCGACGCTGACCAAGACCTTTCTGCTTGCCTCGCTGGCGCGGGAGGTGCTCACCGCCGGGACACGAGCGCTCGCGGCGGGACGGAGCTTCGAGCAGCTGGAGCTCACCGGCATCACCCGCCTCATGGCCGAACTCCGGTCGGCGCCCATCGGCGAGCTCGACGCTCGAGCGGCCGCGTTGCGCCAGGCCCTCGAGGGGGTCGCCGGATGAACGCCCTGCCACGACACCACCATGGGGCGAGCGGCGTCGCCGGCCCGCTGCTCTACCTGCGTCGGAGCCATGCCGTGGCGCTCGGCGAGTGGGTCGAGATCCGGATGCCCGATCGGAGCCCGTGGCGCGGCCAGGTCATCGATGCCGGCCGTGAGGTCACCGTCATCCAGGTGCTCGAGGAGACCGTCGGCCTGGCGCCGGCCCAAGCGACGATCACCCTCACCGGCGAGGAGGCCAGCACGGTGGTGGGCCGGGAGCTGTTGGGCCGGGCCTTCAACGGCATCGGCTCCCCGATCGACGGGCTGCCCGCCCCGGTGGGCGAGGCAACCCGGCCGATCTGGGGGGCCCCACTGAACCCGGTCCGGCGGGCCAGGCCGGCCGACTTCATCGAGACCGGCATCTCGGCGATCGACGGGATGAACACCCTGGTCCGCGGCCAGAAACTGCCGGTCTTCTCCGGACCGGGGCTCCCCGGCCTGGAACTCGCCGCCCGGATCGTCGAGCAGGCGAGGGCACCGCGCGACGAGGCCTTCGCCGTGGTCTTCGTCGGGATCGGGATCACCGCCCGAGAAACCGACGCCTTCCTGGAGCGGTTTGACCGGAGCGGGGCGAGGGAACGCTCGGTGCTCTACCTCAACCAGACCCGGGACCCGACCATCGAACGGCTGCTCGCCCCGCGGGTGGCCCTGACGCAAGCCGAGTATCTCGCCTTCGAGTTGGGGATGCATGTCCTGGTGGTGATCGCGGACCTGACCCACTACTGCGAGGCGTTGCGAGAGATCGCCACGGCCCGGGAGGAGATCCCCGGTCGGCGGGGCTATCCCGGCTACATGTATTCCGACTTGGCCTCCATCTACGAGCGCGCCGGGGTCCTCACGGGCCGACTGGGATCGGTCACCCAGATCCCGATTCTCACGATGCCCGACGACGACATCACCCACCCGATCCCCGACCTCACCGGCTACATCACCGAGGGCCAGGTGGTGCTTTCCCGTGACCTCCATCGGAAGGGGGTCTTCCCCCCTGTCGACGTGCTGCCCTCGCTGTCACGCCTCATGAACGCCGGGATCGGAGAGGGCAAGACCCGCCCGGAGCACCGCGCCTGGGCCAACCAGCTCTACGCCAGCTACGCCCGTGGCTGCGAGGCTCGCCTGATGGCGGCGATCGTCGGCGAGGCCGGCCTTTCGCCGGTCGACCGGCGAGCGCTCGCCTTCTCGGAGCGTTTCGAGACGGCGTTCGTCGGCCAGGGAGAGCGCCGACGGGGGATCGAGGCGACCCTCGAGTCAGGATGGCAGCTGCTCGAAGAGCTGCCCAGGGAGGACCTCACCCGGCTCTCCGATGCGGCATGGGCCGCCCGGAGCGCTCGGGCCACGGCCGGAGCGGCCGAATGAGTGCCGTCCGCCTCCCGGCCACCCGGTCGAACCTCCTCCGCACTCGGCGTCGACTCTCCCGGCTCGCCAAGGGCACCGACCTGCTGCGTCGCAAGCGCGAGGCGCTGGTGACCGAACTCTTTCGGCTGGCCCGCCCGGCGGCCGACGCCCGAACCCAGATCGAGGCCGCGGCCGATGTCGCCTACCCACTCCTCCTCCCGGCCCTGGCGAGGCACGGTCTCGCTGGGCTGCGCTCGTTCAGCTGGCCGGTGCGTGACTTCCGGGTCGAGATGGCGCCGGGATCGATCTGGGGTGTGGTGATCTCGCGGATCGTCTCGCGGCCGACCGTCCCCCGAACCCTCGGCGCCCGAGGCACCACGCCATCGGCCACCGGCCTCGCGACCGCCTCGGCCACGACCGCCTTCGAAGCACTCACCGAGTTGCTGCTCGAGGCCGCCCCTCACGAGATGCTGCTGCGACGGATCGGGGACGCCTTGGCGCAGACATCCCGGCAGGTCCAGACCATCGAGCGGCGGGTCTCGCCACGACTCGAGCGGGAGGCCGCGAGGGTCGAGCGGATCCTCGACGAACGCGAGCGAGAGGAGCGGCTTCGACTGAGCAGCCTGCTGCGCCGACGGCGGCGGAGTGCGGCCGGATCCGGCCGCTGAAATGGCTCGGGCCCGACCCTCCCCCGGGAGGGCCCGCACTCCTTGTTGTAACCATCATAAGATGCTATGATGGTTACATGCTCCCGCCAAATGGAGGTATTCCAAGCCTCGACTTTGTCCACACCGGTGACCCCGACGAGGAGGAACTCTCCACGTCGGGCCGACATGCGGTCCGCCGGTTCCGGGAACTCCTCACCAGAATCCTGACCGACGAGGCCCGCGGACAGGGTGCCACCGAGGCCGACCTCGAGGCCTTCGATCGGGTCCTCTCACGTGCCGCTGCCGACCGCGGTCTCGTCCCCACTGTCCGCGGCTACGGCTGGGGGTGGCGTCGCGATCCGGGGCCGGTCACCAGGCATCTCTTCGCGCCGGCGTGGTCGGCGGCGTTGCTTCTCGCCAGCGACGACCGGCACCGACTGAAGTGCTGTGATGGCTGTGGGCGGCTCTTCATCGACCGCTCGAGAAATCGCTCCCGGCGATGGTGCGACATGGAGCGCTGCGGCAACCAGGCGAAGGTGCGAAGGCACCGAGCCCGAACCCTCCACACTTAGGTTTGGTCCATGTACCGACTGCTCGTCCTCACCACCCTCATGCTCGCCTGCGGCGGCGCCGAGACACCCCCCCTCGCCGGCGAGTTCACGGCCGCGGTGCCGATGGCCGACCAGACACCGATCCCCTACCCGCCGGCCCTCTTCGCCGAAGGGGTCGAGGGAGAAGTGATGCTCTACCTGGTGGTCGATTCGAGCGGGGCGGTGGTGCGGGATTCCGTCCGGATCGCGTCGTCGAGTGGCCACCAGGATTTCGATGCCGCCGCGATCGTGGCCGCCCCGACCCTTCGATTCACCCCGGCCCGCCGCGGTGACACCGCCGTCACGGCGGCGATCCAGGTCCCCATCCGCTTCATCCTCCCTGATTCGGTCAAGACGCCGGAGACACCGTGAGCGACGTTCCGCACCCGACCCCCTATGACTCGGTCCTCGAGACGATCGGCTGGACCCCGCTGATTCGACTCGACCGGGTCACCGCCGGCCTCCGCACCCCCGTCTATGGCAAGGCCGAGTACGCCAATCCCGGCGGATCGGTGAAGGACCGGATCGGACTGGCCATCATCGAGGCGGCCGAGCGAGATGGCACGCTCAAGCCCGGAGGGGTCATCGTCGAGGGGACCAGTGGCAACACCGGGGTGGGGCTGGCGATCGCCGCGGTCCGCAGGGGATACCGCTGCATCTTCACGATGCCCGACAAGATGAGCCAGGAAAAGGTCCGGCTGCTGAGGGCCTTCGGTGCCGAGGTGGTGATCACCCCCACGGCGGTCCCGGCCGACCATCCCGAGAACTACGTGATGAAGGCGAAGCAGATCACCCATGACACCCCCGGCGCGGTGCTCGCCAACCAGTTCTACAACCAGGTGAACCCGGAGGCGCACTACGCCACCACCGGCCCGGAGATCTGGCAGCAGACCGGCGGACGGGTCACCCATTTCATCGCCGGGGCCGGGACCGGGGGCACCGTGAGCGGGGTCGGCAAGTACCTCAAGGAGCAGAACCCGGCCATCGTCGTCATCGCCGGCGACCCGGTCGGCTCGCTCTACACCGAGTACCACCGGACCCGGGAGATCCACGGCGACGGCGCCCCGTACAAGATCGAGGGGATCGGCGGCGACAAGGCGCCAACAACCGTCTGGTGGGATCTCATCGACGAATTTCGGCAGGTGAGCGACAAGGATGGGATGACGATGGCCCGCCGGATGACCCGGGAAGAAGGGATCTTCGTGGGGGGGTCGGCCGGGGTGAACGTCCACCTGGCCGTCGAGCTCGCCCGAGAGATCGACGACCCCGAGGCCTGCGTCGTGACCATTCTCTGCGACACTGGTGAACGGTACCTCAGCAAGCTCTACAACGACGACTGGATGCAGGAGAACCAGTTGCTCGACACGCCGAAGCCCACCGTGGCGACCCTCTTGGCGCGCCGCGATGGCGCCGCGCCAGCGCTGGTCCAGCTCGCCCCGTCGGCCCAGGTGCGTCAGGCACTCAACCTGATGGCCACCTGGGATGTCTCGCAGATCCCGGTGATCGACGGCGACCTCGCGGTCGGGACCCTGATCGAGGCGGCGCTGATGCAGCGGGCGATCGAGGAGCCCGGACTGCTCGACCGGGCGGTCCGTGACGTCATGGATCCGCCGATGCCCGAGGTGGAGCCGGCCCTCCAGATCGAGCGGCTGGCCCCCTTGTTGACTCGCGAGTCACCAGCGGCGCTGGTGCGTGACCATGGCGTGCTGATCGGGATTGTCTCCCGGTACGACCTGCTCCGGGTGATGATCGGGCGATGAACCTCGTCGTGCTCACTGGCGGCTCCTCCGCCGAACGCTCGGTCGCCCTGGCCTCCGCCACCCAGGTGGTGCATGCCCTCAGGGCCCGGGGCCACACGGTCACCGTGGCCGACACCGCCAGCGGGATCCTCGACGACGACGCCGAGGCCGCGCTGCTGACCGCAGGGATCCGACCGGCACCCAGCGACCTGGCCGAGCTGGTTGCCCGTGAACACGCGGTCCTCCTTGGTGGACTGCTCACCGAGCCCCGGCTCACCGAGGCCGACGCCGTCTTCCTCGCGCTCCATGGTGGCCGGGGCGAGGATGGCACCCTCCAACACCTCCTCGACGTGGCCGGCATCTGCTACACGGGGGCCGGCGCCCTCGCCTCGGCCCTGGCAATGGACAAGGACCTGGCCAAGCGGCTCTTCCGGGTGGCCGGGGTGCCGGTCGCCGAATGGCTGATGGTCTCTCCCAGCCGTGGGGTCGGCGCCGAGGTGACCCCCGAACGGGTCGAGGCGACCCTCGGCTGGCCGGTGGTGGTCAAGGCCTCCAAGCAGGGCTCCACCGTCGGCCTCTCGGTGGTGCGCGAACCGGC
>JAHEFN010000058.1 GCA_024640185.1 Gemmatimonadota bacterium
GTGGGTCTCGGCCGCCGAGCGCTTGATCATCACCATCGCATCGACGAAGCCGGCCAGCGGGCGGAGGCCGGAGATCGGGAAGTTCTCGACGGCGCGGAGTGTCTGGATCCCGTACAGCGCGTCAGCAGGAACCTGCTTCTCGCCCAGGGGATCCTTCTCGGTACGGAATGCGGTCACAGCATGTGTCCTGTTGAAGGTCTGAGCCCCAAAACTAGGGCCGCTCGACGGTTACTGCAGGAACGGATTCCGCCTCCGCTCACGGCCCACCGTCGTCTCCGGGCCGTGACCGGTCAGCAGCCTCGTCTCATCGGGCAGTGAGAGGATCTCACGCTGGATACTGGCCATCAATTGGTCGAGGTCGCCACCGGCCAGGTCGGTCCGGCCGATCGAGTCCTGGAACACCACGTCGCCCGAGAAACAGACCCCGTGCCCCACGAAGGCCACATGGCCCGGGGCGTGCCCGGGGACGTGACGAACCGCGAATCGCCAGGGACCGACCGCCATTTCCTGTCCCGCGGCGAGCTGGTGCTCCGGCGGCGCCGGCTGGGTCAGGCCGGGGATCCCGAACATCGCACCCTGTTGTGGCAGGGCGTCGAACCAGCGCCGGTCGTCGGGGTGCAGCCACACCGGGGCACCCGTCGCCTCCCGGCACGCCGTGACCCCAAGGATGTGATCGATGTGGGCATGGGTCAGCCAGATGGCACCAACGGTGAGCCGGTGCTCCGCCACGGTCGCCAAGATCCGCCCGTGCTCCTCGCCGGGATCGATGATCACCGCCTCGCGACTCACCGGATCGAAGACCAGCCAGCAGTTTTGGGCGAACGACCCATTGGGAATGCCGATCACCCCGGGACCGGCCGCGGCTGTCATGAGGCGGTGACCGCCGGGTCGCCGTGGTGCGCCAGCCACCGCTCCGCCTCGAGCGCAGCCATGCAACCACTCCCGGCCGACGTGATCGCCTGCCGGTAGTAGGGGTCGATGACGTCCCCGGCCGCGAAGACCCCCGCCACGCTGGTCTCGGTCCGCCAACTGGTGGGCGTCACGATATAGCCCGAGGCATCCAGCTCGACGGCCCCATCCAGGAAGGCGGTGTTCGGGGTGTGTCCGATGGCCACGAAGAGGCCTCCCGCCCCCATCTCCCGTTCGTCGCCAGTCTGGGTGTGCCTGAGGCGCACGCCGGTGATTTCGTCGCCACCGAGGACGTCAACGACCTCGGTATTCCATTCGACCCGGATCTTCGGGTTGGCGAGTGCGCGGTCGACCATCACCCGGGAGGCACGGAAGGCGTCCCGGCGATGGATGATCACGACTTCCCTGGCGAACTTGGTGAGGTAGATCGCCTCCTCCATCGCCGAGTCACCCCCACCCACCACGACCAGCACCTTGTCGCGGAAGAACGGCAAGGCGCCATCACAGACGGCGCACGCCGAGACCCCACCACCGCTCTGGGCCAGGCGCTCCTCGTTGTCGAGTCCGAGCCAGATCGCCCGTGCCCCGGTGGCGACGATGACGGTCTGCGCGGTCACCGGTTGACTGTAACTCGGCGTCAGCAGGAATGGCCGCTCGGTGAGATCGACCTTGGTGATGTTCTCCCCCACCACTCGGGTCCCGAAACGGACGGCCTGCTCCTTCATCAGCGCCATGAACTCCTGTCCACCGATCGCCTTGGGAAAGCCGGGGAAGTTCTCGATGTCGGTCGTGAACATCAGTTGGCCACCAGGGATCATCTCCCGCGACGGCTCACCCTCATAGACCACGGGGTTGAGGTCGGCTCGTGCCGCGTAGATCGCCGCCGTCCACGCCGCGGGACCGGAACCGATGATCACCACCGATTCCACCGACGGTCGGGTGGTCGAGAGGTCCTCGCTCGGGGACCCACCGGGGATACTGCCCATGCTTGCACTCCAGCGTGGTTCGTCAAGACCGCCGGCGACAGTCGCACGGCGGAAGGTTCGGGAGCGCGATCACGGCACCCCCAAGTCCTGCAGGGAAACCGATGGCACCCCCCTCGGGTTCCCGCTTCAACGTCCCGGTGCGCTCACCTGCGGCGGTGGAGCCGCGATCGCCTCACACCGGCCGGTCGTCCATCGGAACTGCCAGACCGGCCCCTCGGCGATCGGCACGGTCGAGCCGAGCTGCGCCAGGCGCGCACGAACGGAGTCGGCGATCGGCAGGAGTGGGTCGGCGAGTGGCCCGGTGAAGCAGCCGGTGACGCGGTCGAGCGACGGGGCGAGGGCCAGGGTCGCCTCAAGTCCATCGAGCCACCCCAACGGATCGCCGCCGGCCGGGACGGGCAGGGAGTCGAGGGTCACATCGTGCACGACGGGGGCGGCCTCGAGCGCCTGGGTCAGGGCGCCGGAGAGCAACGCCTCACCGGCCGGGCCGAGACGGCTGCCGAGGTGATAGACCGTGACCCGTGGCGGACCCCGTGGTGGCACATCGAGCGACCAGCCGGCAAGGAGGCCAGCCACTTGGGTGGGCCACGCCCGGACCAAATCACTGCCGAGCCGGGAACGGGCCTCCTCCACCGCGGTGAGCCGCGGGGCGACGGTCTCCGGCACCGAGGTGGCGCGTGCCAGGGCATCGGCATCCGGTACCGCCAGTACCCGAACCACCGGCACGATCTGGGTCTCGGCCGCGATGCGCGTCGCCAGCCGCTGCTCGATCGCACTGGCCTGCCCGCCGTCGCCGATGATCAGCAGCCGCACCGACACGGCATCCCGCTCCACCGTGACCGACTGCTCGACGGCATCGGGGACCTCGGTCTCGAGAATCCGCTGGACCGCCGCACGGTCCCGGACCTGCTTCGTGACCTGATCAAGGGCGGAGGTGAGCGGGAAGTAGACCGCCGCGAGGAAGAGCCCCGGCACCAGCAAACGGGCGACCCAGCCATAACGGGAGCCGAACGCCCGCCGGAGGCCAGCCTCCGCACGAGCCGCCGCGCGATCGACCCGAGTCGCCCGCGACGTGAGCAGTCGCGACTCCATCGCGAGCGCATCGACCTTGTCATACCCCAGGAGCAGGAAGGAGAGGACCGCGAAGAGGAGAATGGCCGAGAA
Organism: Gemmatimonadota bacterium; assembly: GCA_024640185.1. Taxonomy (GTDB): domain Bacteria; phylum Gemmatimonadota; class Gemmatimonadetes; order Gemmatimonadales; family GWC2-71-9; genus Palsa-1233. Next base: position 3,060 of record JAHEFN010000058.1, read on the forward strand.
GTTGGCGGTGAGGAGCAAGGCCGAACCGCCTGCAACCTGACCATCCGCGGTGCCGATCCCGTACCCGATCACGCAGAGCGGTGGCACCAAGGCGATCCCGATCGCGGTGCCCGCCGCGGCCGCGGTCGTGTCGGAGGTCCGACGCACCGTGGTGTAGGCCGCCGTCAGGGCACAGAACACGGCCACCAACAGATCGAGTGCGGTTGGGGCCGTGCGCGACGTGATCTCGGCGGTGACCTCGTGAAACGGCAGCACCATGGTGAACAGGGCGGTGCCGGCGACCACCCCCACCACGCTCATCACCACCCGCAGGGCCGAACGGATCACCAGGAAGGACGACCCGATCGCAAAGCCCATCCCCAGTTCGATGATCGGCCCCATGAGCGGTGAGACGAGCATCGCCCCGATGACCACCGCCGTACTGCCCAACACCAGGCCGAGGATCGCGATGCCACTGGCAAGCGCCAGCTGAATCCAGTACCCGGGCGCCCGGCGGGCGTTGGAGTCGAGCATCTGCTCGACCGTCTCGACCCGGGTCTCCTCATCGAGACCGACGGCCGTGGCGGCGGCATGCTGGAGCGGGAGCACGAAGGCGCGCAACACACGACGCACCACCCGCCAGCTGGGCAGCCGTGGTGGCGGGGGCGCACCCGCCGCCGGGGAAGGACCGGGGGCGGTCATGCCGGCCCCACCCGGAGCACCGCCAGTGCCCCATGGCACGCCGAGATCGACCCGATGACCAGATCGGCCCCGTCCCGGGAGGCCGCAGGCTCGCGCAACGCGGCCAGGGCGTCAAAGGCCCCCCGCACCGCGAACATCCCGACGCCATGACTGACATGCCGACAGGTGAAGAGCGCCGGGCCAACGGCCTGACGTCCCTCCCGCCGTGTCGTCCACCTCGCGATCGTCTCCCCCATCTCCCAACTCCTCGGTGCCAGCGTGGCGGGACAGGTTGCCGGCTCGATGCAATGGACCGGACAGGTCCAATCGGCATGCGAAAGATACCGCACGCCATCGTCCGGGTGGAGTCGATCGAAGGGTGTCCCCACCGGCGCCGCTGCCGGCACCATCTCCACGCAGCGGTCCGGCCACAATTCCCGCGCCCGGCGCAGCAGCCAGCCCGCCATCAGATGTGGCATGAAGGGCGAGGGCACGATACGGTCGGCATCGGTGCGCTCCGCCGGCAGCAGCCAGTCATCAAGGAAGGTGACCCAGTCGGCCACGACGAGCTCGCTGTCGGGCAGGTCCGTCACCATCGCCTGCGCGGCACAGTGCGGATCACGATCCACGACCAGCAGACGGGACCAGGTGACGGCCCCCTCATGGCGGGCCTTCGCCAGTTGGCCGAGGTAGAACGTGCCGTAGCAGCCGCCCCCGATGACGACGACCTGGCCGAGGATGATCATCGCCGCAGCCGACGACCGCCGTCGACGACGATCGTCTCGCCGGTGACGAACCCCCCGTGCTCGACGAGATAGAGGAGTGCCTGCACCGCATCCTCCGGGGTCCCCAGCCGACCGAGGGGCGTGGTGGCAGCCAGGAACTCCCGACGAGCATCCTGATAGTCGTCGGGTACCATCACCGTCCCGGGGGCGATCCCATTGACCGTCACCTCCGGTGCCAGCGCCACGGCGAGCACCTTGGTGAGCATCATCACGCCGGCCTTGCTGATCGAGTGCACGGGATATTCGCGCCACGGCTCCAGGCCGGAGAGGTCGGCGATGTTGACGATCGTGCCGCCGGAGGCCTTGAGGTACGGGGCGGCGTGTTGCGCGAGGAAGAACGGGGCACGGAGGTTCAGGTCCATGATCGCGTCCCACGACGACGGCGACATCTCCTCGAGGGGACAGCGTTCCATGACCGCTGCGCTGTTGACGAGCACGTCGAGTCGCCCGAACTGCTCCACCACCTGCCCGGGGAGCGCCTGTGCGGCATCGACGTCGGTCAGGTCGGCCCCGAAGGCGCTGGCACGGTGTCCGGCGGACCGGAGCGACCGCACCAGGGCCTCCGCTGCCGCCGCCGAGCTGCCATAGTGCACCGCCACCTGCATGCCCCGCCCTGCCAAGGCCTCCACGAAGGCCCGGCCGAGACGGCGGGCCCCTCCGGTGACCAGCGCCACGCCGCCGTCGAGGCGTCGCATCACTCGCTGACCGGTTGACGGCACGCGGCGAGATCCGCCAGCCACGCCTCGGGAACCTGCTGGGATCCCAGCGTGGCGTGCGTCCCGATCGTGTCCATCTCCCCGTGCCAATCGGAGCCACCGCTGCGCGCCAGGCCGAGCGCGAGGGCCGCCTCGGTGATGAGGGCAACCCGGTCGGCGTTGTGGCTGGGGTGGCGCACCTCGACGGCGTCGAGGCCATCGGCCTGCAGGCGAGTCAGCTGCTCGAGGGTGCCGAACGACTTGAGGTGCGCCGCGGAGACCACCCCGCCACGCCGATGCACCAGGTCGGCAACCTCGCGCAGGGTGGGCAGCACCTTGTCGACGTAGGCCGGTCGACCCCGACCGATGTACTTGTCGAAGGCCGCCTGAATCGACGGGACGTGACCGCCCCGGTGCAACACCCGGGCAACGTGGGGACGACCGAGCGCCCCGCCGTCCGCCTCCCGCAGCACGTCCTCACGGTCGAGCCGGATGCCGAGACCCTGCAAGCGGTCGAGCATCGCGCCGGCACGGTCGGCCCGCATGGCGCGGGCATCGACCAGGAAGCTCTCGATGGCCGGGTCACCGGTGGGAATGAAATAGCCGAGCAGGTGCATCTCACCCCACGGCGCCGCCACGGAGAACTCGCAGCCACCGATCACCTGGACGCCGAGCGCCTCGCCGGCCTCGCGGGCCTCCTTGAGTCCTGCGGTGCTGTCGTGGTCGGTCAACGCGATGGCAGAGAGCCCGACGTCGGCGGCAACCTGCACCACCGCGGCCGGGGGGAGCACCCCGTCGGATGCCGTGGAGTGGCAGTGGAGGTCGATCATCGGCTCACCCGCCGGCGGCATAGCCCCCGTCGGGTGCCGTCCATGCCTGCTGCGAGGAGCCGAGCAGGCGGGTGAGCATCACCGTGCTCGCCTCCTCGTAGGCCTGTTCCGGGGACTTGGCGCCGCGCGGTGAGAAGCGGGCGAACCGCTCCTCCCGAGGCGCCGGGCCGACCCGGCGGAACACCACCGAGATCTCGTCTCGGGCATACTGGGTGTGGCGGCCGGTCAGGGCGACGTCCCAGCTCGCGCCCTGTCCATCGATGATCTGTCGTGGCACCTCAGCGCCCTCCCGGTTCGGCCAACGTGATCTCATCCCACCGCGCATCGCGGTCGGCATCGTAACGGGCCAGTCCCTCGAGCTGCTGCGTCAGCGCCATCCCGACGGGATCGGGACCAGCCGCGTCGCCCTGCCCCCCGTCGTCCCGGCCCTCGGTGAACTCGAGGAATTCGCCCGGTGACCCGCGCCGCTCGAACACCCAGAAATGTCGACCGCGGCCACCGAGGTGCGCCGCGAGGTCCCCCAAGGCCCCGAGGTACGTGACCCGGTCCTCGTCGGCAACTCGGGCTCGCGCGACGCTCAGCACCCGGCCCACCGTTACTGGCCCGGCTCCGGGAAGCCGTGCAACGTCGCGCGCACATCGGCGAGGAACCGGTCCGCATCCGCCCCATCGACGATGCGGTGATCATAGGCCATGCACCACATCCCCTTGGTTCGGATCCCCAGCGCATCCGTGCCATCAGGCAGGGTGATCACCGATGGACGCTTCTCGATCGCGCCCACGGCGAGAATCGCGGCCTGGGGCTGGTTGATGATCGGCGTCCCGACGTAGGTCCCGAAGCCGCCCGGGTTGGTGATCGTGAAGGTGCCCTTCTGGACATCGTCTGGTGCCAGCTTCTTGGTCCGGGCGCGTTCTGCCAGGTCCTGGATCGCCCGAGCGACACCGAGCAGCGAGAGCTCATCCGCGTGACGGATCACGGGGACGATCAGCCCCCAGTCGAGGGCGACGGCAATGCCGACATTGATGTCCCGGCGATAGATCGTGTTGTCGCCCGAGACCGCGGCGTTGACCACCGGGTGCTTGCGGAGGTTCAGCGCGATCGCCTTCACGATGAACGACAGGTAGGTGAGCTTCACCCCGCGCTCGGCGTACTCCGCCTTGAGCCGGCGGCGAAGACTCGCCACATGGGTGTAGTCGATCTCCATCAACGAGTTCACATGGGCCGAGACACGCCGGGAGAGCACCATGTGATCGGCGGTCAGCTTGCGGATCTTGCTCCACGGCTCGACCCGGTCACCATCCCAGGCGGCCACGGTCGGCGATGGCGGCACCGTGCTCGGCGTGCCGTGGGCCACTGGCGGCGCCGGCGGCGCAGCACTCGCCGGGACGGCCGTTGGCTGGGTCGTGACCGCGGCGGGCGCACTCAGGAAGTCGAGGACATCCTGCTTGGTCACTCGACCCGCACTGCCACTCCCGGGAATCTGGCCCAGGTCGAGGTTGTGCTCGGCCACCATCTTCCGGACCAATGGCGTCGACCGCTGTTGCAGGCGCTCCTCGGCCGTGCCGACCGGCGCCCGGGGAGCTGGTGGGGTCGGCGTCGAGGCCTGGGGAGGCGGTGAGGTCGCGGCGGCCGGGGCCGCCACGACAGCCGGCGCGACCGGAGTCGCAGCAGGAGCGGGAGCGGGAGGAGCAGCGGCGACCTCGCCGACCGCACCGGCCTCGGTCTCGATCCGCGCCACCACCGTGCCGACCTCCACCGTCTCGCCGTCCTGGACCAGCACTTCGACCAGAGTACCGGCGTTGGGCGCCGGGATCTCCGCGTCCACCTTGTCGGTGGAGATCTCGAAGATCGGCTCGTCGCGCTTCACGACGTCGCCGACCTTCTTCAACCACTGTGACATGGTGCCTTCGGCGATCGATTCACCCATCTGGGGCATGATCACGTCGATCCGAGCCATCCCGATTCCCTCTCGCTTCCGTCTCGTATTCAGTAAGCGGCGAGCCAGCGGCACGCACGCACGATGTCCGACGTCTGGGGGAGGACAAAGTCCTCCAGTGGTGGCGCGTACGGGAGCGGCACGTCGTGCGCCCCCACCCGCCTGACCGGTGCATCGAGCCACTCGAAGCACCGCTCGTTGATCCGTGCCGTGATCTCCCCTGCGATGCCGCCCGTCACGGTGTCCTCGTGGACGATCAGCACCCGGTTCGTCTTCCGGACCGAGGCCTCGATCGCCTCGTCATCCATCGGCAGGAGGGTGCGCAGGTCGATCACCTCAACCTCGAGCCCCTCCTCGGCGGCCAATTGCTCGGCTGCCTCGAGCGCCTTCCAGACCGTGGCCGCATAGGTGACGATCGTCAGGTCCGTCCCCTCGCGAGCCACCCGGGCCTTCCCCAGCGGCACCACATGGTCCCCGGGCGGCATCACCGCCTTGATCCGGCGATAAAGGTACTTGTGCTCGAAGAAGAGCACCGGGTCGTCGTCGCGGATCGCCGCCTTCAGCAGGCCCTTGGCATCCTCGGCCGTGGAGGGGTAGACGATCTTGAGCCCCGGGGTGTGCAGGAAGGCGGCCTCGGGGTTCTGCGAGTGAAACGGCCCTCCCCGAACGTAGCCGCCCGAGGGGCCACGGACCACGATCGGGCACGGCAGGAAGGCGCGATAGCGCGAGGTTGCCACATAATTGGTGAGCATGTCATAGGCGCAGGAGACGAAGTCGATGAACTGCATCTCGCAGACGGGGCGCATGCCGTAGTGGGCCATCCCGGCGGCCGCCCCCACGATGGCGGCCTCACTGACCGGGGTGTCGATCACCCGACCCTCCCCGAAACGGGCCTGGAGTCCGTCGGTTGCCTTGAAGGCGCCGCCGTACTTGCCGATATCCTCGCCCAACAGCACCACCTCGGGGTCGCGGGCCATCTCCTCGGCCAGCGCCTCGCGGATGGCCTCCAGGAAGGTGATCTCAGCCATCGTGCGTCCCCCAGGAGGCGGGGCGCTCGTGCTTGCTGACCGCTGCCGAGGCATCACCCCGGTACCAGAGCGGCGGCATCTCTGCCGGATCGGCATAGACCCCGACCAGTGCATCGGTGCCGCTGCAGGGCGGTGAGGCCTCGGCCTCCTCGGTGGCCGCATCGACTTCGGCAACGACCTCGGCATCGATGGCCGCGAGGGTGGCTGTCGTGACCCCGAACTCTCCCGTCAGTCGCGCCGTGAATCGGTCGATCGGGTCATTTTCGGTCGCCCACTTCTCGATCTCGCCCTCCGGCACGTAGCTCTGGTTGTCGTGCTCGGCGTGGCCCTTGCGACGGAAGGTCATCATCTCGAGCAGCGTCGCGCCCCCACCGGCCCGCGCCCGTGCCACCGCCTCCCGGGTCACCCGCAGCACCTCGAGTACATCGTTGCCATCGGCGCGGACCCCGGGGATGCCATAGCCGGCGGCCTTGTCCGCCAGACGTTCGGCGGCGCACTGCCGATCGGTGGGCGTGGAGTAGGCGTAGCCGTTGTTCTCGACCACGACCACCAGCGGGCAGCGCTGGACCGCCGCGAAGTTGATGCCTTCATGGAACGCCCCGGTGCTGGTCGCTCCATCCCCCACATAGACGAGCCCCACCCGCGACTCGCCCCTGAGCTTGAACGTCATCGTGATCCCGGCCATCACCGGGACCAGGTCGCCGAGATGGGAGATCTGCCCGACAAAGTGCCGGTCGGTGACATCCCCGAAGTGAATGTTCAGTTCGCGGCCCCGCGTCGGCGAGTCACCCTTGGCCATGTACTGGCGGAGGACCTCGAGCGGCGTGGCGCCCTTGACGAGCATCGACCCGAGATTGCGGATCAGCGGCGAGAGGGCGTCGGTGCGTTCGAGGGCGTAGGCCGAGCCCACCGCACACCCCTCCTGCCCCAAGGAGCGGAAGAGGCCACCGACCACCTTGGTCTGGCGGTAGAGGGCGACCAGCCGCTCCTCGAGCGTGCGGGTCAGCCGCATCCAACGATAGAGGGCGAGGCGGTCCTCCGCCGTGGTCACGCCATGATCGGTGGTGGCCGGTGTCGCGGTGTCAGCCATGGGGGAAGACGGACCTCTGAAGGAGATGTTGGAAGACGGGGAAACTCGGTGGGGCCGAGGATTGGAACACGTCGAAGCACCCTGCAGTACGAGTGCGCGCCGTGGTCGAACCTCAGTACGCGCCGCGCAACGCGTGGTCGGGGTTGGCAAGCACGTGCACCTCGCCAAGGAACCGCTTGGCCAGCTTGTCCAGTTCGCTCTCACCGGGCTGGTCGGTGCCCACCGTGACCAGGGTGTAGTGGCCACCCTCGGGGACCGCCGAGACGGTGAGCGAA
>JAHEFN010000317.1 GCA_024640185.1 Gemmatimonadota bacterium
CGACCACCGCGCCGAGTGCCCCACCTACCACACCTCCGTACCATCCGAACGGGCGCAGCAACTTCGACGAGCCCTCGAGCCACTGGGCGAGTGCCCCGGCGCCGAGCAGGGCACCGATCGCGACCCAGACCACCGCAGTCTCGTGTCCCCCGCCGAGCGCCGTTCCCGAGACGAGCACCCCCGGTACCGCAGCAGCGGCAGCGTAGAAGCCGTGGTTGATGACTCGCACCGGACCGAGTCGCCACTCCCGCCACGAGTTGGCGATGGTCTCGATGGTGTCACGCAGCCGCCGCCAGCTGCGCTTTGGCCGACGGAGCGGCAGGAAGACCAGCATCGCCACCACCACCTCGATCACTGAGTGCATTCCGGTGGTGAGGGTGCTGAGCGTGGTCGCCACCGCCCAGCCAATTCCGATCCAGGCCCACGCACGGTTGCCTGAGCTGCGGGTGTTGGCGCGCCACCCCTCCGCGGCAATCCATGCCCAGAGCACATGGAACGCCGGAAATGCCGCGACACCCGTCGAGTGAAGCCGCTCCTCGAGCAGCAGGCGACCCCACCAACTCGTCGGGGTGAACGGCCGGTGCTCTGCCACCACGGGAATCACCAGCCAGCAGAGCCCGACCACCAGGGTGGCCACGATGCCACGCAGGGCGAACTCCCGGAGGGCAGCGCGGCTGCGGATCAGCAGGGGTGTGAGCGGGATGAAGAGGTACGCGCTGACATAGAGTGCCTCGGTCCACTCGATGACCGGCCAGCCGCGTTCGAATGCCAGCGTGGTGACGAAGGCGTCCGGCGGTCGTCCCAGTGCCTGGACCGCGGCATAGAGCATCAGCCATGGCAGCAGCACGAACAGCACGACACTCAGTCGTTCGCGTGACCTCGGCAGCGTGTCATCGTCGCGGGGCAACGCCAATCTCGGTTGGCGAAGCGCCACCGGACCGAACCGCCGTTGGAGGTCTTGGCGTTCGTAGCCGAGGATCAGGGCCGCGAGCGACAGGGCGGTGACGGGGGAAACCAGCCAGAGGCCCGCTGGCGACCCGACCATGAGGGACCAGCCGACAACGACCAAGGCGAAGCCCAAGTAGATCGGGTGGGCCAGCCAGCGGAAGACACCGGTACGCACCAGGCGGGTGGGGGGGAAGGGGTTCATCGGCAGGCCATTGCCGTGGCGCATCAGTGCCGTCAGGCCGGTGATCACGAGGAGCGCGCCAATCCCGGCCACGATGCCACCGAGGGTTGGCTGCGTGATCGCGGGCAGCGGAAAGCCGGGATCAAGCGCCCGAGCCCAGCTCCAGAGACCCGCAGGAATCAGCACGACCCAGAGCAGTCCATACGCGAGCTTGCCGATCACCAGGTCACCTCCTCATGGATGGTCCAGCCGCGGTCGAGCACCGCCCCGCTCGGATCGCACATCGCGGAGCGAGTCACCCGCTTGTGGTCGCGCATTGCACCGACCGTGCGGGCCAGCGGCAGGCGGAGCAGGGCGTGCATCGGGCGGAGCAGGCTCCGCACCGGCCGGTCGACCAGTTCTCGTCCGCTGGAGAGGCGCAGTTCGGAGTGGTCATCTAGGATGACTCCCGTGTTGGCCACGCTCGGCTGCGACTGTCGTGCGCCGTCACACCACACCCACTGCCGCTCCATCCCGTCGACCCACGCGATCCAAATGGCGTGGTGCTGCGCTGTGAGATGTCGACCCCAGCGGAGCCGATGGAAGGGCAGGCGGTGGGGTGGTACGCCGAGCTCGAGGTGGTCGACATAGCCGAGTCCGTGGTAGCTGCGGCCCGCGATGGTGAGCTCCACCCGGGCCCGGGGCATCGGCGACTGCCAGTCGATGCCGTCGAGGAGGGTGGCCCTGATCGGCGCGGCGTCCCCTCGCCAGCACCCCTCGACCTCGAGTCGCGGCGCATGCCAGTCGAGCTGTGTGCCGGACGGGTCGAGTGCCGGAGCGGGCGTGGCATGGGTGGTGGAGGCGAAGGTGGACTGGCCGGAGGGTGGGTTCACGAGCAGGGCGGCGTACCGGGTCCGCAGGGGGCCCCAGCGGAGTCGCACCGAGTAGCCGATGATGGCGATGCCATCGTCGGTCACGCAGTCGAGGTACCATTTGGCCAGCGCGAATGGCATCGCACACCGGACCATCGAGGCGGGGTATGGCAGCCGGATCGCGTTGGGGGATCACCGGGCGCCTTCCCCAACCTCCATCAGATCGGTGGCCAGTCAAGGGGCTCCCGGTGGCGCCCCCCGTCGGTCCCCGCTAGAATCCGGCCTCACGGCGGCGTAGCCAAGTGGTAAGGCAGAGGTCTGCAAAACCTCCATTCGCCGGTTCGATTCCGGCCGCCGCCTCTTTACCGTTCCTTCCACTCCAGCGCCCGGGCGACCCGGGCGAGCGGCCCCGGCGCGAAGCGCCAGCCGAGCGGCATCACCCGCGGGTGGCGCTGCAGCTCCCACGGGAGCCCCTCCCAGACTTCTGCCGTGACCAGTGCCAGCGCCGGCCCCTCGGGGTCAACCGGCGCATCGTCATCGGCCACGGCGACCCGGATCCCCACGCGGGGTAGTTGGGCGTGGAGATCTCGAGGGGCGCCACTGGAGCCGCCGAGGTGGATCCGGACGCCATCGGCACCGAGCAGCTCGACGTTTCGTCGGACCACCGCCAGGGTGGCCCCTTCGAGGACCAGATCGAGTGGGTGGAGGTCGCCCTCGCGGTCGGGCCAGGCCGCAAGGGTTGCTGGGCCGAGCGCCGCTGGCAGCAAGATCGGGCCTGATGGTGGCGGGGCATCGGGCTCCCAGGCGAGGGCCGCTGAGCCGGCGCGCCACTGCGCGCCAACCGGTGCCGCGAGGTTGGCTGCCCCAGTGAGCGAGTGGTCGACCACCCAACAGCGGGGCGTCTCGTCCCGATCGGCGGCTGCGCCGGCAGGGGTCCACGGCTTGGAGGTCGGAGCCCGTTGGACCCGGACGCCAACGCCACGCCTGGAAAGGACGAC
>JAHEFN010000059.1 GCA_024640185.1 Gemmatimonadota bacterium
TGGGTGCACACCGCCTCGCTCGCCGAGAACCGGATCGCCTCCGTCGAGACGGCCACCGGTCGGGTGACCCTGTCGAGTGTCAGCGGGGCGACCCGTTCGATGGTGCAGTTCGCGATCTCGCCCGACGGTCGTTCGATGGTGGTCGGTGGGGAGCTCAGCAACACGCTGATGGTCTTCGACCTCACGCAACCGCCGCCACTGGTCGTGGCGCGCGAGTTCCCGATCGGCGGCAAGCCGTGGCATCCGATCTTCTCGCCCGACGGCTCCAAGGTCTACGTGCCGTTGCTGACCGACAACGCGGTGGTCGAGGTCGACCCGTCGACCGGCACCGTGCTGCGCCGGTTCGCCGACGGGTTTTCCCAGCCCCACGGCACCGCGGTCAGCGCCGACGGACGCCATCTCTTCGTCTCCAACCGCAACGCCGGCGGTGGTGCCGCACCGAAGCCGGGGCAGAGCGGACATGAGATGCACGACATGGAGGGGCACGATGCCAGCGATGGCTGGTTGTCGGTGGTCGACCTTCGCAGTGGCACCGTGGTCAAGACCCTGATGCTCGGCGCGTCACCCGCCGGCATGGGCGTCGCCTCACCCTGATGTCGTGGTTTCCCCGGGCGCTCTGTGCCCTCGGCCTGTTGACCGGGCCCGCTCTGCTTCCGGCACAGCGGGCTCCGTCGTCTTCCGGGTGGCAGCAACGGGTCACCGGGATCCCGGTGGTCGGCCGCGATGGCCGGGTGATCGAGGCCCCGTTTCTCGGTGGCTTCAACCTGCCGCGGCCCCAACTCGTCGACATTGATGGCGATGGCGACCTCGACCTCTTCGTGCAGGAGAACCGCGACGACCTGAAGTTCTTCGAGCGCGAGGGCGGCCAATGGCATTGGCGCACCGACCGCTGGCAGGATGTCACGGTGGGGGAGTGGTTCCGCTTCTCGGATCTCGATGGCGACGGTGACCTGGACCTGTTGGCGGAGGAGCCGATCGGCTACATCCGCGCCTATCGCAATGACGGCAGCGACCGGCTCCCCCGGATGACGGCGATCGCCGATTCCCTCCGTGACATCACTGGCGCCGCGATCTTTGCGGATCCGCAGAACATCCTCAACGTCGTCGATATCGACTGCAACGGTCGCCCCGACCTCTTCCTCGGCCGGGTCGCGGGCTACGTCGATCGGTTCGAGGCGGAGGGGGTCGACGCCAGCGGGTTGCCGGTCTTCCGGTTGCTCGAGGATCACTGGCAGGGGATCGAGGTCCTCGGCCCGATCCCCGGCGACACCTCCCAGTTCCTCGGGCGTCCGTCCCGCCATGGCGCCAACACGATGGCCTTCGGCGACGTCGATGGCGACGGCGACCTTGACCTCTTCTGGGGTGACTTCTTCGAGGCGGGGCTGCTGCTGCTTCGCAATGAGGGCGGCTGCCGCACACCGTGGCTGCAAGGCGAACATGAGCAGTTCCCCCGCGAGAACCGGATCGTGACCACCGGATACAACGCCCCGGCCACGGGCGACATCGATGGCAACGGCACCCTCGACCTGGTGATGGGCGTCATCGGCGGCGCGTACCAGCCCAACCACAGCGCGATCGACAACCTCTACCTGGTCCTGCAGGAGGCGCCGGGTGAGTGGACCACCGTGTCGCGCCGGCTGATCGGCATGATCGATGTCGGCACCGAGAGCACGCCGGCCCTCGTCGACCTCGACGGCGATGGCGACCTCGACCTGCTCATCGGCAACAAGATCGAGCCGGACAACGACACCACCGCCTCGATCACCTGGTTCGAGAACGAGGGTGACGCCACCACCGCCGCCTTCCGCGATCGGGGCCCCCTGGGCGTGGATGGGACCTTCCACCTCGCGCCGGCCGTCGTCGACCTCGATGGCGACGGGCTCAAGGACGTGGTGACCGGCACTTGGCAGGATCAGGTCCAGTGGTGGCGCAATGTCGGCACCGCTGGCGTGCCGAGCTTCGCACGGGTCGACACCGCCCTGGTGACGATCACCCGGGGGAGCAACACGGTGCCCACCCTGGCCGACCTCGATGGCGATGGCGACCTCGACCTGCTCGTCGGCGAGGCCTCCGGCCAGCTCAACTTCTATCGCAATGACGGCTCGCCGACGGCGCCAGCCTTCACCCTCGTCAGCGACGAGCTCGACTGGATCGATGTCGGTCGCCGGTCGGCGCCGCTGCTGGTGGACCTCGATGGTGACGGGGTGCTCGACCTGCTGATCGGCGCCCAGGATGGCACGGTCCGGCGCTGGCGGCAGCGCCCCGGCGCCGAGGTCCACTTCGATGAGGTGCCTGGCCCGTTGGTTCGCATCAGCGACCTCAACGCCGCCCCGGCCTTGGGCGACCTCGACGGCGACGGCCGGCCAGAGCTGCTGGTCGGCGGTTCCGGCGGTGGCGTCCGCTGGTTCTCCCCTGCACCGGAGGCTCGCTGACCCGAACCTTCGACAGATTCCCCGCGTAGCAGTATTCTTGTGGGTTCCCCACCAACAAACGCCTTACTCCGCTTCTGTCATTTCCCCTCCGGAGGATTCCGTGATCGTTCGCTTCGTCTCCGCTTCACTGGCGCTTGTCGCCGCGGCCACCTTGGCCGTTCCGGTGGCCAGCGCCACCGATGATGCCACCACGGCGTCCCAAGTGGCCTTCGGCCGCTCCATTGCCATCTCCGGCGACCATGCCTTCATCGGCGAGCCCGGTGGCGGTCGCCTCGCCAATGCCGCCGAGGGTGGTGCCGTATGGGTCTTCACCCACGGGACGTCGGGTTGGACCCACAGCCAGACCATCAGTGGCACCGAGGGCGTCGTCGGGTTCGGCACCGCCATCGCCGCCGACGGCAACCTCCTCCTGATCGGTGATGTCCCGCCGCGGACCTTTGCCCGGCCGGGCACCGAGGCGCCACCAGAGGCGCCGGGGGTGGTCCATGTCTACCGGCGCGGCGCCAATGGCAGCTACACCGCCGCCGGCACCCTGCCGTACCCCGACATCGCGGGGACGCGCTTCGGCTCGGCGATCTCCATCGTGGGGGGGATGATCTATGTCGGCGCCCCGGGTGAGGGGAATGGCACGGTGCATCTCTTCAGCCGGAGCGGCGAGCGGTGGGTGCCGGCTGGCACCATCGCCGCCGAGGGCCTCGGTGAGAATGCCGGCTTCGGTTCCTCGATCTCGGTCGACGGCAATCGGGTGGCGATCGGCGCGCCGGGACAGGATGGCAACGGTGCCGTCTACGTCTTCGCCCGCGGGGCCGACGGTTCATGGATGATGGAGGGGTCGGCGCTCGCGTCGCGTCGGTCCTCCGACAACGCCCAGTTCGGCAGCACGGTGCTGCTGGCCGGCGATCGACTGATGGTCGGTGCCCCGGGCGCCAACTTCGTGCCCCAGGTGGCTGCACAGCCCGAGGCTGCCGGCCAGGGTGGGCGCCGGTTCGGTGGCGGTGGAGTCGGCATGGTGGTCTCGTTCGATCGCAACGCCAACAGCGGTATCTGGAGTGAGGGTGACCTGTTGGCGCCGTACGACTTCCCGATGACCGCAGCCTTCGGCTCGGCACTGGCGATGGCCGGGAGTGAGCTCTGGGTGGGTGCCCCGCGGTCGCCCGGTAGCGGCGACATCTATCGGGTCGCCATGACGGCCGAGGGTGGCGTCCGCGCGATGGCCAAGCTGGTCGTCGACTCGGTTGGCGGCCGCAACGCCCAGTTCGGGGCCTCCTTCGCGGTGGCGGGCGACCGGGCGGTCGTCGGGATGCCGTCGGACATCGGCGGCCAGGGGACGGTGCTCTTCCTCGAGCGCGTGGCCGGCAGCGGCTGGACCACCGTCGGCACCGCCTTCCCACCGACCAAGGACCGGTTCCAGATGGTCCGCGGCAAGGAGATCATCTGCGACAATGGCGAGGCGGCCGAGTTCAAGTGCGGCAACACCGGACTGCTGGCCTTCCTGCCGACCTCGCAGGTCGGTGGCGGCCGTGGCTCCCAGATGAGCGACAACTGGGGCTGGACCGACCCGCAGACCGGCCGTGAGTATGCCCTCGCCGGCCGGAACGACGGCACCGCGTTCGTCGACATCACCGATCCCGAGAATCCGACCTACCTCGGCAACCTGCCGCTGACGCCCGGGGCCAACGCCGCGGCATGGCGTGACATCAAGACCTACAAGAACCACGCGTACGTGGTGGCCGATGGTGCCGGCGAGCACGGCATGCAGGTCTTCGACCTGACCCGGCTCCGCGGGCTGCGCTCGCCGCAGGTCTTCACGCCCGACTACCTCTACACCAACATCAGCAGTTCCCACAACATCGTGATCAACGAGGAGACCGGCTTCGCCTATTCGGTCGGCTCATCGGGCAGGGAGACCTGCGGTGGTGGCCTCCACATGATCAACATCCAGGAGCCGAAGAACCCGAAGTTCGTCGGCTGCGCCGCCTACGAGGGCACCGGTCGCCGGGGCACCGGCTACTCGCACGACGCGGTGTGCATCGTCTACAAGGGTCCGGACACCAAGTACCAGGGCCATGAGATCTGCGTCGGGAGCAACGAGACGGCGATTGCGGTGCAGGACGTGACCGACAAGGCCAACCCGGTCTCGGTCTCCTCGGCCTCCTACCCGTTCGTGGCCTACGCCCACCAGGGCTGGTTCACCGACGACCACAAGTACTTCTACCTCGACGATGAGTCCGACGAGATCTCGGCCCAGCGCGACACCACCGGCCAGAACATGGCTGGCAAGGGGACCCGGACGATGGTCTACGACATGACCGACCTCGACGATCCCGTGCTGGTCAAGGAGTACATCGGGACGGTCCGGGCCTCGGACCACAACCTCTACGTCAAGGGCAACAAGCTCTACCTCTCGAACTACGGCTCGGGGCTTCGGATTGCCGACATCAGCGATCCGACCAACCCGCGTGAGGTGGCCTACCTCGACACCTACCCGGACGACGAGGACCAGCCGCAGATGGTCGGCGCCTGGAGCGTCTATCCGTTCTTCAAGAGCGGGACGATCATCGTGACCAGCGTGTCCGAAGGGTTGTTCCTGGTCAAGGACAGGAGCCAGGCGGTCCCGTGAGTCGATTGTGGAACCTTCGGGTGGCGGCGACCTCGGTCGCCGTCGCCCTCCTGTTGCCGGCCTGTGCGACCGCACAGGCCGGCCTCTCTGTGACCCAGGCGCCCGTGGCATCAGCGGCGGCTCGCCAGGGGAGTTTCGTCCAACGGGTGGCGCCGTTCCCGGTCACCCTTCCCGATGGCACGCCGATCGCCCAGCCGTTCCTCGGGGGACTCGACGTGCCCCGACCCCAGCTGGTCGACATCGACGCCGACGGTGACCTCGACCTCTTCGTCCAGGAGCGTTCGGGCGAGCTGAGCTTCTTCGAGCGTGAAGGTGATGGCTGGACCTGGCGGACCGATGCCTACGAGGGGCTCGACATCGGCGAGTGGTACCGGTTCGTCGACCTCGACGCCGATGGCGACATGGACCTGATGGGCGAGCTCCGCAACTCCTACGTCCGGGCCTGGCGCAATGACGGCACCCGCTCGGCACCCCGCTTCGTGGCGGTCACCGACACCCTCCGGGATGCCGATGGCGTGGCGCTCTTCGCCGATCGCCAGAACATCCTCAACCTCGTCGACATCGACTGCAACGGCCGACTCGACCTCTTCGTGGGCCGGGTCACCGGGACCGTCAATCGGTTCGAGGCCGAGCCGGGACTGGGGGCGAATGGCCTCGCCCGCTTCCGATTCGTGAGTGAGCGCTGGGAAGACATCGAGATCACCGGACCGATCCCGGGAGCCGGGCCGCCGAATGGCATCCCCAACGGCTCTCGTCACGGCGCCAACACCATGGCGTTCGGCGACATCGACGGCGACGGCGATGCCGACCTCTTCTGGGGTGACTTCTTCGAGCAGGGCGTCTTGTTGATCAGCAACGAGGGTGGCTGTCCCCATTTCTCGCTGCGGGGGACCCCCCAACAGTTCCCGGTGGGCGACCCGCTGCTGACCACCGGCTACAACGCCCCGGCGCCGGGCGACCTCAACGGGGATGGCCTCCTCGACCTGGTGCTGGGTGTCATCGGTGGGGCCTTCGGCCCGGCCCGTTCGGCGGTCGACAACCTCTACCTGATCGAGCAGTCCACGCCGGGGACCTTCCGGACCGCCACCTCACGCCTCCTCCCGATGGTCGACGTGGGAACCGAGGCGGTCCCGGGCCTCGGTGACCTCGATGGCGATGGTGACCTGGACCTTCTGGTGGGCAACAAGATCAATCCGCTCGACGACGGCAGTGCCACGGTGACCTGGTTCGAGAACGTTGGGTCGTCACTCGCGCCCTCATTCCATGATCGGGGCCCGCTCGCCCTGGTGGCCGAATTTCACGCCGCACCGGTGATCACCGACCTCGATGGCGACGGGGTGCCGGACCTCGTCATGGGGACCTGGCGAGACCGGATCGCGTGGTGGCGAAACGGTGGTTCGACGGCCGCCCCCGAGTGGGTGCTGGCGGACAGCGGACTGGTGACGATCACCCGGGGCAGCAACGCCGTGCCCACCGTCGGCGACCTCGACGGGGATGGCGATCTCGACCTCGTGGTCGGGGAGTCGAGCGGGGCCATCAATCTCTACCGAAACGTGGGAACCCGCACCGCACCTGCCTTTGAGCTGGTCAGCGACACCTTCCTCGGCATCGACGTCGGCCGCCGGAGTGCCCCCACCCTGGTCGATCTCGACGGCGATGGTCGCCTCGATCTGCTGATCGGATCCGAGGATGGCGAGCTGCAGTTCTGGCGTCGCGTGGGGGGGATGGAGGAGCTCCTCTTCGAACGGGACGCCGACTTCGTGGTGACCTCGGATGCCTATGCCGCACCGGCGGTGGGCGACCTCGATGGTGACGGTGATCTCGACCTGATCGTCGGTGCCGTGAGCGGCGGGCTGCGCTACTTCGAGGGGGCCGCCGGAGATCAGTAGGGGGTCTCGTCAGATTCACCTCTGGACGAGCGGCCACCTTTGATGCGATCTTCTCCTTCGCTCGGGAGGCTCCTCTGACGAGCACTGGTTCAACCACCACTGACTCGAGGTCACTACATGGCGAAGAAGGCTGCGGCGAAGAAGAAGGCCGCAAAGAAGGCTGCCCCGAAGAAGGCTGCCAAGCGCAAGGCTGCGAAGAAGCCGGCGAAGAAGGTTGCCAAGAAGAAGGCGGCCAAGAAGCCGGCGAAGAAGGCTGCCAAGAAGAAGGCCGCCAAGAAGCCAGCGAAGAAGGCTGCCAAGAAGAAGGCTGCCAAGAAGCCGGCGAAGAAGGTAGCGAAGAAGAAGGCCACCAAGCGCAAGGCGGCGAAGAAGCCGGCGAAGAAGGTTGCCAAGAAGAAGGCCACCAAGCGCAAGGCGGCGAAGAAGCCGGCGAAGAAGGCTGCCAAGAAGAAGGTTGCCAAGAAGGCCGCCAAGAAGCCGGCCAAGCGCAAGGCGTCCAAGAAGCGCGCTGCCAAGGTGGCCGCGCCTGTTGCACCGGCGATGCCAGCGGCATCGTGACCTGACGTCGGGGCAACCCGGTGTGATGCACGAACGCGGTGATCCGGGGGAGCCTCCGGTCACCGCGTTCGTCGTATGTGGAGGGGGAGGCTACCCCACGAAATCGACGACGAGGCGTTCCGGGATGATCCCGGCGTCTGCCGCGCGGTCGAGCAGCCGTTGCACCGCTGCCCGGCCGCGCTCGCCGTAGTCGACCGTCCAGTGGTTGACGTACATCCCGACGAACTCGTCGGTGCGTGCCTCGCCGATCCCGCGGTTGAACTGGGCGGCGTGGGCGAGGGCCTCCTGTCGGTGCGCCAGGGAATACTCGATGCTGGCCTTGAGGTCGCGCGCCACCTGGGTGATCACGGCGTCACCAAGATCGCGCCGGACCACATTCCCTCCCAGGGGCAGCGGGAGACCGGTCTCGGCGAGCCACCACTCGCCCATGTCGGCCCAGAGGTGGAGTCCATCATCGGCGTAGGTGAGCTGGCCCTCATGGATGACGAGGCCGAGATCGACGTCGCCATGGTGGACGGCCTCCTCGATCGCATCAAAGGCCATCACCACCGGCTCGAAGTCCGGCTGCCAGAGCCGCAACGCGAGGTAGGCGGTGGTGTAGAGCCCCGGGATGGCGATGCGCTTGCCCCGTGCGGCCTCACGGACGATCGCCGACCCCGAGAGCCGATCGGCGGGCGGCGGGGTCGTCGCGATCAGGCGCGGACCGTAGCCGTCGCCCATCGAGGAGCCGCTGGCGAGCAGGGCGTAGTCCTTGGCGATGTAGGCGTAGGCATGGATCGAGACCGCCGAGATGTCGAGTTCCCTGCGCCGGGCCCGCTGGTTCAGGGTCTCGATGTCCTGCAGCTCATGGACGTAGGCCAGATCGCCGGTGTCGACCTTTCCCTCGGCGAGGGCGTAGAACATGAAGGCATCGTCGGAGTCAGGTGAGTGGGCGACCCGGATCGTCTGCGGCATCAATCAGCTCGTGCGGTTTCGAGGAATTGGGACAGCAACACCTGGTGTGCGGCGTAGTCCTCACGCCCCCGGTCCATCTCCGCGGCATAGGCCTTGGCAAAGGCGGCCCGCGCCGCCTTGGCCGTTGGCTCATCGCCCTGGGCCGAGGCGACGGTGGCGGCCAGGTAACTGGCGAAGAGGTCGACCGGGGATTCGATCCGGATCGAATCGATCTGGACGAGCGCCCGCGCAAACTGGCCGGTCTGGCCCAGGAGCAACCCCATGTGGAACCGCGCGTCAATGTCGCGATCACCGGGGAGCAGCAGCTCGTAGGAGCCTTCGAGCATCGGGAAGAGCTCGGCGACCTTGTCGGTATCGCCCGCTTCGAGCGACGCCTGGATCCGGTCGGCGAGCCGCCCGAACTGTTCGCGCGGCGTCATGCTCGAGATGTCCGGGGCGGGGGCGCCAAGGGCGGAGGGGGCACCGCCGACGGCCGCCGGCGTGGGGCGCTGACCACCGAAGCCGCCGCTCGCCATGACCACGATCACCGCGATCACCGCGGTCGCCATCGCGCCGGTGGCGAGACCGGCCGGGGTGATGCCTGTCGGGGCGGCTCGGCCCGCGGCTGGAGCCGCCGCACCCGTCGCGGTGCCACAGCCGGTGCAGAAGCGTGCCCCGCCGGCGAGGACCGCACCGCAGGAGGGACAGTGACCACTGGTGCGCGAGGCGCCACAGTTGGTGCAGAAGGCGCCGGCGCCCTCGGCGCCACAGCCGGGGCAGGGAGTTGGCTTGCTCATCGTCGAATCCTCAGCGGTTCGTTGCCCGCGATTTGAAGTCGGCCAGCAGGTCCGCATGGTCGAGGTATTCCTGTCGGCCGCTGCCGATCTCGGCATCGTAGTGGGTCAGGAACGCCTCATCGGCGGCCCGCTGACCCGCGGCGTCCAGCTGGAACTCCGCCACCACCGCCCGCAGGTACCACGCGAGGAGGTTGTCTGGCGATTCGGTCATCATCGTGTCGGCCAGGGCGAGGGCCTCGGCCGTTCCACCCACCAGCAGGTGCAGGGTCGCCATGTGGTACCGGGCATCGACGTCGAGGTCGCCGGGCAACAGGTTCAGGTAGGCCTGCGAGGCCATCGGCCAGAACCGGGTCACCGTGCCGCTGTCGCCGGTCTGGGCCGCGTTCATGATCCGATCATTCAGTCGGGTGAACTGCTCTCGCGGCGTCATCGTGGAGAGGTCCGGTGGTGTCCCCGCCTCGGGTGCCGCGCCCTGGGCGGTGGTCACCCGCGGCGCCTGGCCATCGCCTCGCTTGGTGGCGGCCCAGAGCACCAGCAGGATCGAGAGGATGGTCAGGACGGTGGCCACCATCCAGGGTGCGCGGGGCTCGGCGACCGTGGCGGTCCCACCGCCCGCCCCTTCGCCGGCGAGGGTGGCGCCACAGCCGGCGCAGAACCGGGCGCCAGCCGTGGCCGGGTCGCCGCATTGGCCACAGAATCGATGCCCGATGGCCGTGCCGCACTGGTCACAGAAATTGCCTGAAGCCGGGGCACCGCAGTGGGAACAGGGCGAGCTGGTTGGGTCGGTCACGTCTTCTCCACGAGTGGGTCGCCGTGGTTGAGCAACGGCGGAACGGCAATATACCCCGCCCCCACGCTGGCGTCCGCCGGACGGTCGGCCTATCGTTGGGGATCAACCAGGGACCCGTGATGACCACTTCGCCGAGCGACACCATCGATCTTTCCGCCGCCGCCCACATGGGTGACTTGGCGCGTGGTGGAACGACATGGTCCGTCTTCCTCGAGTCGCGACAGGATGGCCAGGTGACCTCGGGCCGCGTGCACTTCGTTGCCGGGGAGGTTCGCCGCTCTTCGGCGTGGATCTTCCGGGAGTGGACCGCC
>JAHEFN010000060.1:0-7326 GCA_024640185.1 Gemmatimonadota bacterium
CCTGACGAAGAAGATCCCCGCAAAGCCACCGGTCACCGGGATCACTCCGCTCTTGAAGTAGGGGTAGTTGCTCCAGGTGCCGCCACCCGAGCCGTCCGGGTCGGTGTCGAAGTGGCCGACCTCGCGCAGGTTCCGGGGATCGGAGATGTCGATGATCCGCAGTCCGTCACCGGTGTTGGACTCGTACATGAAGTTGCCGCGGACGTAGAGGTTGTGGTCGGTGGCCTTGCCGGGCGAGTAGTACTCGGTGAGCAGCACCGGGTCGTCGAGGTCGGCCATGTCCCACACCAGGGTGCGGGTGTTGTCGACGCTGCCGTTGGCCTCGTCGATCTCGTCGTTGCTGAAGAACCAGCGCTGGTCCTCACTGAACCACCCCTGATGGGTGTAGGCCACCTTCGGGTAGGAGATCGTCGCGATCATCCGCGGGGCACTCTTGTCAGTCACGTCGGCCAGTGAGAGGGCGGTCTCGTTGCTCCCCACACAGATCTCGTGTCCGGTGTAATCGGTGTCGGGGCCGCGGTAGACGACACACTGGGCATCATGGGAGTACCCGGTCTTCGCACGTCCGGTGATCCCGTCGGAATAGCAGCCCACGAAGCTGGGGTGCGCCGGATCGGCCAGGTTCAGCATGTGGAGCCCGCCGCCACAGGTCTCGCCACCGCTGCTGGCCCCGACCACGTAGCCGAAGCCGGTCTCCTCATTGATGACGATGTTGTGGGCAGAGGCGATGTTGGTGTAGAGCGTGTCCGGCTCGAAGGTCTGCGGGGTCGTGATCTGCCGGAGTCGAGTGAGGTCGAAGACTTGCACGCCATGCTGGGCAGCGCCGTCGGCGACGATATAGGCATGGTTGCGGTAGGTCTTCATGTCGCGCCAGACCGCACTCCGTGAGCCGGGCGTCTTGGGGAGATCGCCGAGGTAGCGGGGGTGCGCCGGGTCGGTCATCTCCACGAAGGACGTGCCGTCGCTGCGGCCGATGATCACGAACTCGCGACCGCTGCTGCTGTCGGTCCATCCCCAGAGATCATTGAGCCGCATGCCGCGGACGCCGCCGATCTCACTCACGGGCAGGAACGACACCAGGTCCACTCCGTCACAGCCCCACAGCGCCGCCGCGCCGTCCTCGCAACGCACCTGGTCACCGGTCACGCGGGCCAACGCTTCGGGTGGTGACTGCAAGAGGGCCGTCGCCACCCAGCCGCCATCGCGACGTTCCCAGACCTGGGCATGCCCAGCCCCCAGGTCGCTGCCGGTGATTCCGACCACCACGAGGTCGCCGCGCACCGCGAGGCTGCCCCCGAATCCCTGATCACTCGCCGACTCGCCCGGTGCGAGGATGTCGAGACCAGTCCAGCCATCCGGTCCACGGCGGTGGAGGAAGATCTGGCCGCCGGTGCGACCGCCGCCGGGCGCCCCGACCCAGAGGCCGTCGTCTGAGAGAGCGAGCGTCGCACCGAACGAGGTGCCACGTATCCCGTCAAACCGCTGCAACGGTGTCCCCTCGGCCCAGCGGTCGCGCTCGGCATTGTAGGTGAAGGTCGCCACCACGCCGCCGGAATGACCCGGGGCAGAGACCCAGGCGCGGTCGCCGTCCACGGCGATCGAAGTCCCGAAGCGGTCACCGGCTTCGGCGCCACCGGGGACCAGGGGCGCCGCCGGGTGCCATTCGCCGTCCCGACGCTCGAAGTGGAGGACGCCGCCGGCGTTGCTGTCGCGCGAGGGCGCGCCGACGAAAAGGTGGTCGCCAGTGACGTGGAGGAGGCTGCCGAACCGATCGCCGGGCTGCAAGGCGTCGGGTGCGATCGTGCCGACCGGGAGCCAGGTCGACCCCGAGCGGCGGAAGCGGTAGATCACCCCGGTGCTGTCGCCCGCCTCAGGTGCTGCAACAAGCAACTCATCGCCCGCGAAGGTGAGCGCGGTGCCAAACTGCTCGCCGAGGAGACCCTGGAGCGCATCGGCCCGCGTCCAGGTGCCATTCGGCTGGCGGGTATAGAGGTGCACGGTGCCGACAGCACCCGAGTCGCTGGCATGGCTCGAGATCGCGAGGCGGTCCCCGGCCGTGGCGATCGCGCGTCCGAACCGATCGTGGCTCGCCGCCGTCGGGGAGGTGAGCTGGTAGCGCTCCTCCCAGGTCCCGGCGGCCCCCCGACCGTAGGCATAGACCGTCCCCGGCCGGAAGCGGTTGTTGGGCTCGGTGACGAAGATCTCACCAACGCCGATCGCAACCCCGGCGGCGAAGCCGAGGTCGCGATTGGTGGAGGAGGCGTGGGGATACGACTGGGCTGCCGCCGGCGTCGCCGCCGCCAGCGTCAGGACGGCGAGCGATGCGAGGTGGCGGTGGATCATGGGACCAGCTGCTCCCGCTTCTTGAGGAAGAAGATCCCCGTACTGCCGCCGGTCACGGCGATCACGCCGCTGGGGAAGTAGGGGTAGTTGCTCCAGCTTGCCCCGCCACCCTGGGAGTTGGTGTTGAAGAAGCCGACTTCCTTGGGCTCGGCGGGGTTGCTGACGTCGATGATGCGCAGGCCGGCGCCATAATTCGACTGATACATGAAGTTGCCACGGACATAGAGGTTGTGGTCGGTGTCCATGGTGGTGGCGAAGTACTCCTTGATCAGCACCGGGTCGTCGAGGTCGGACATGTCCCAGACCAGCGTGCGGGTTGGGTCACCCTTGCCCTCGTCGCCCTCGTCGTTGCTGAAGAAGAAGCGCTGGTCCTCGGAGAACCACCCTTGGTGGGTATAGGCCACCTTCGGATAACTGATGGTCGAGATGACCTTGGTGTTGGCCTTGTCGGTCACGTCGGCCAGCGAGAGCGCGGTCTCGTTGGCACCGACGCAGATCTCGTGACCGGTGTAGTCCGCATCCGGTCCTCGGTACATCAGGCACTGGGCATCATGGGAGTAGCCGGTTCCGCGCCGCCCGGTGACGCCGTCGGCATGGCAGCCGACGAACTGTGGCGCCTTGGGCTGGTGCAGGTCGAGCATGTGGAGTCCGCCGCCGCAGGTCTCGCCACCGCCGCTGGCACCGACCACGTAGCCAAAGCCACTCTCCTCGTTGATCACGATGTTGTGGGCGCTGGCGACGTTGGTGTAGAGGTAGTCGGCCGAGAAGGTCTGCGGGGTGGTGACACCGCGGAGATGGTCGAGGTCGAAGACCTGCACGCCATGGTCGCCCGCGCCGTCGGCCACGATGTAGACGTGGTCGCGGTAGACCTTCATGTCACGCCAGACCGCCACTCGGGAGCCCGGCGTCATCGGCAAGTCGCCGACGTAGCGCGGATGGGCCGCATCGGTCAGGTCAACGAACGACGTCCCATCGTTGCGACCGATGATGGCATACTCGCGCTTGTTGGTCGGATCGGTCCACCCCCAGATGTCGTTGAGCCCGATGCCACGGTCGGCACCGATCTCGTTGACGGGGAGGAACGACACCAAGTCGACGGCGTCGCAGCCGAACTTGGCCGCGAATCCCTCGTCACAACGGACCTGGTCACCGGTGATCGAGGCCAGGGCGTCGGGGAGCGATGCCAGTGTGGTGGTGCCGGTCCACGTGCCGGCGCGGCGTTCCATGACCAGGGCATTGCCCGAACCGCGGCCGGTGCCGGGGATCCCGATCACCGCGAGGTTGCCAGCGATCGCCATGTCAGTGCCGAATCCCTGGTTGCCAACCTCATCGCCCGGCGTGATCACCTCCACACCGGCCCAGCTCCCTTCGGCCTCGCCGAAGTGATAGAGGTGGATCGCTCCGCCGGCCCCCCTGCCTCCCGGGGCGGCGATCCAGAGTCCCTCGTCGGTGGCTGCCAGCGCGGCGCCGAAGCTGGTGTTGGACACGCCGTCGAAGCGGGTCAAGGGGGCGTCCGCCGCGGGGCCCTCTGGCGTGGCCGTGAAGCCGTACACCGCCCCGCCGCCGGCACCGCGGCCGCCCGGGGCACCGATCCAGATCCGGTTGCCGCGCAGCGCCACGGCGCTCCCGAAGCGGCTACCGGGGGCGAGTCCCTCAACAGTGGGAGTCGGCCCCTGGATCCAGGCACTGCCGGTGTTGTGAAAATGGACCACGGCGCCGCGGGCGCTGTCGGCCATCGGGGTGCCGGCCATGAGGTGGGGACCCGAGAGCGTCATCGAACTGCCCAGCCGGTCGCCCGGCTTCCCGTCGGCCGCCATCATCGTGGCCGAAGGGGCCCAGGTGGAACCGGTCCTCCGGAAGGCGAAGATCGCGCCGGCCTCCTCGCCGTGCATCGGCGCGCCGACAAACAGCTGGTCGCCACGGAGGACAAGCGCTGCCCCGAACTGATCCTCGGCCGCCCCCTCGGGGGCATGGATCATCCCGGTCTCACTCCAGCTGCCACCGGCACCTCGGGTGAAGACGTGAACCATGCCGGCCGACCCGGAGTCACGCGACTGGCTGGCGACCATCAAGGTCGAGCCATCCACAGCGATCGCCCGACCAAACTGATCGCGCAGTGCCGAGGCCCGCGAGGTGAGTTGGGCTTGTTCCGTCCAAACGCCGTTGGCGGCCTTTCGGTACACGTACACCATGCCGGGCCGGAATCGGTTGGCCGCTTCGGCAACGAAGACCTCGCCATCGCCAACGGCGACGGCGGTGCCAAAGCCGGCTTCGGCCAAATCGGTGGATCGGAAGGTCTGGGCGGCACTCGGGGTGGCGGTGCCGAGGAGCGCAAAGGCGGCAAGCAGGGCGGAGAAGCACTGGCGCATCGATGGGTCTCGTGGTGGGGGCTGGGCAGGGGGTGCGAGGAATCCAGAGAAGATACGTCGGTTTGCTGCTCCCGGGGGAAGAGGCGGTCTGCTGGCCGATCCGTGGCCGTCGGCAGGGTTCCGGGCTATCCTCCCGGGTCTCCCCTCCTCGAGGCTTGTGTGTCCCAATCCGACATCTCCCGTCGTGCCTTCGTCACCGCCATCGGTGGCGGCCTCACCCTCGCTGCAGCCCCCGAGTTGCTTGCCCGCGATCCCTACCGGCCGTTGGGGTGGCGCGCCCCGGGCCCGCCGATCCGATTGCGGGGGCGGGTCTCGGCCGCGGGGCGCCCCCTCGCCCGGGTCGCGGTGAGCGATGGCCTCACCGTGACCGTCACGGATGCCGAGGGTCGCTACGCCTTCATCGGTGACTCACGGATGCCAGCCGTGTTCATCAGTGTGCCCTCGGGACACGCCCTCCCGGTCAGCCGTCACGGCACCTTCGCTCACTACCAGCGCATCGGTCGTGGGGCGGAGCAACAGGCCGACTTCGTCCTCGACCGACTCGATTCCGATGATCTCGTGCATCAGGTGATGGTGCTGGCCGATCCACAGACCCGTGACGGGGCGGAGATGTCGACCTTCCAGTCGACGACGGTGCCGGAGGTCCTCGCGGCCCGATCGAGTGGGCACGACTTCGGCATGTCCATCGGCGACATCATGTATGACGATCTCGAGCTCTACCCGGAGTACGAGCGTGCGGTGCAGCGGATGGGGATGCCGTTCGGCCAGGTGGTCGGCAACCATGACCTCAATCAGGACGCCGAGACCGACGATGCCTCGACCCGGACCTTCATCGAGCACTTCGGGCCACCCTGGTACTCGTTCAACCGCGGCCGGGTGCACTATGTCGTGCTCGATGATGTCTTCTGGCATGGGAGCGGCTATATCGGTCACGTCGGGGCCGAGCAGTTGCTCTGGCTGCAACAGGATCTCGCGCTGGTCGAACCGGGGGCCCCGGTGGTGGTCTTCACCCACATCCCGCTCTCAACCAGCACGCCGGAGCGCAATCCCGACGGGGCGCCCGCGGTCACGGCACGGGTGACCAACGCTGCGGCACTCTGGCGCCTGCTCGAGCCATTCAACGCCCACGTCCTGACCGGACACACCCACGAGAATGAGCACATCTGGCACGGGTCACGGGCGCACGAGCACAACATCGCCACGGCCTGTGGGGCCTGGTGGACCGGCCCGATCTGTTACGACGGCACCCCGAGCGGCTTTGCGGTCTACCAGGTGGACGGCGAGGCGATCTCCTGGCGCTATCAGGCGACCGGTCGGCCGGCCGGCGACCGACTGACCGTCTATCCGGCGGGCAGCGATCCGGCTGCCCCCCGGGAGCTGATCGCCAATCTCTGGGACTGGGATCCGACGTGGGAGGTGGTGTGGTACGAGGGCGGCGATCGCCGCGGCGCAATGGAGCGCCGGGATGGGCGCGATCCCTGGTCGGCGATGCTCCATGGCGGTCCAGCGCTCCCGCCGAAGCACACGTGGGTCGATCCCATCGTCACCAAGCATCTCTTCCGCGTGCCGGTGCCCCCTGGGCATGGCGCCATCACGGTCGAGGCCGTCGACCGGTTCGGACATCGGAGCAGCGCGGCACCGATGGTGCTTCCACCCCGCTGACCTGTCGCATCAGGGCGTAGGATCGAAGCCACAGGTCGGGCATGTGCACAGCAGTCCAGAATTTCAAGAATTGTAAGTTGTTGCGTGGCATGGTGTTGCGGTGTCGCCACCCGACGGGTGACTGCGGCCCACCCCTTGCGTTCTCTCCAGGCAGCGGCCCCGGCACCGTATCCGACGGTGTCCTGGCCTCCCGCAGGCGATGGAGAGGCAGTGAACGCTCAGTTGGCAGAGATGGAACGGTCGGCCCCCCTCCGGCACGAAGAAAAGATGGGCGCGGTCACCCGACTGGCCGGGGGGCTGTCGGTCGATGTCGGCACGCTGGTGGACTGCGCTGCCGCCTCGGTCCGTGAGGCGCTCGCCGTGATCGGACCGGCGGCAGACTCCCACCAGCAGCTCGAAGAGGCGGCCGCCTCCCTGCAGCGGGCGGCGATGATTGCCCGGCAGTTGTCGGTCATCTCGCGCGGTGCTCCGGAGCATCCCGTGCCGAGGGCGTTGGGGCGGAAGGTCCGTGAACTGGTGCCGCTGGCGGAACGACTTGCCGGGACCCACGTGACGGTCACGACCGAATCGATCGATGACGAGTGCTGGGTCGAGGCCGATGCTGGCCAGATCGAGCAGGTCCTGTTCCATCTGGTGGTCAACGCCCGCGACGCCATGCCGCTTGGCGGTGATCTCGCCATCTCCGTCAAGGAATGCCGGATCACCGAACCGAGCCTGCATCGGTTCGGGATTCTCCCGGCCGGCAAGTGGTCGGTGCTGGAGGTGGCCGACACCGGGATGGGGATGGACGATCAGGTGCTGGCTCGCCTCTTCGAACCGTTCTTCACCACCAAGGCACCCGGCATGGGGTCGGGGCTCGGGCTCGCCACGGTGTATGGCATCGCACGCCAGCTCGGCGGCCAGGTCCGAGTCGCCTCGGCGACCGGTCGCGGCACCCGCATCGGCGTCTGGT
>JAHEFN010000060.1:7336-10328 GCA_024640185.1 Gemmatimonadota bacterium
CGATGACACCTCGAGCTTCGTCGATCCCGACTCGGCGGTCCTCGTGGTGGATGACGACGAGTGGATCCGGGCGATGACCAGCCACTCGTTGCGGCGTGCCGGCTACGGTGTGCTGGAGGCACCCGACGCCGAGGGAGCCCTGGAGGTCCTCCGCGATGTCGCGGGTCGATGCGTGCGGGTGGTCCTGACCGACATCGGGATGGTGGGGATGTCCGGCATCGAGTTCGCCTCGATCCTTGCCAGGGAGCATCCGGCGATCCGCGTGGTCCTGATGACTGGCCACGGGCCGGAGGTGATTCGGGCTGCCACCACTGGCCTCGGCCCGATCCTCCGCAAGCCGTTCTCTCGCGCCCAGTTGCTGGCCGCGGTGGCCGATGATCTGCGGCCGACGGAGTCACCGCCGTCCTCGGCGGCTGCTTGTCTCGGCGATGCCGGGGGTTGATGTTTGGCCCCTCGCCCGGCGTCGGTCCGGGCGGCTCGACCGCACGCGACTGAGGGAACGATGAAAGCCAACGACATCCGCAAGGGTCATGTCCTCTACTTCGGCGGGAAGCCACATTTGGTCATGGACTTCACCCACCGGACCCCGGGCAACCTCCGCGCCTTCGTCCAGGTCAAGCTGCGCAACCTGATGTCTGGTCAGTCGACCGACCACCGGTTCAGCGCCACCGAGACCGTCGAGGAGGCCAGGCTCGACACCAAGCCGATGCAGGTGCTCTACGCCGACACCAACGGGGTCCACGTCATGGATGCCGAGACCTATGAGCAGTTCACCTTCGATGCCGAGTTGGTCGGTGATGACGCCGCGTGGATGCTTCCCGAGATGACCTTCGATGCCGTCTGGCTCGAGGGGAAGCCGATCTCCTTCACGTTGCCGTCCTCCATGGAAATGGAAATCGTCGAGACGGCGCCCGCGATGAAGACCGCCACCAAGAGCTCCTCGAGCAAGCCGGCGGTGCTGTCCAACGGGGTGACGGTCAACGTGCCGGAGTTCGTGGAGAACGGCGAGTGGATCCGGGTCAACCCGAGGGATCGAGCCTACATCGAGCGGGTCAAGTAGCGTCGAGACGAGAGACGAGAGACGAGAGACAAGAGACGAGTGACAAAGAGGCCGGCCCCCGTTGGGGGACCGGCCTCTCGTTTGTCGTCGGCAGTCAGCGGGCGAGGATCAGAAGTCGCCGCCGTCCGGTCCGCCACCCCGGCGTCCACCGCCACCACCGAAGCCACCGCCTGGCCGTCCACCGGGACCGCCACCCGCCCCCGGCTGACCGCCGCGGCCGCCCCCGAAGAACGGGTTGGAGCGCAGGTCCGGGTTGCGGACCGTCTCCGGCAGGAGCGCCCACTGGGCATCCGTCAGGATGGCCCGGACCGCCTCGAGTCCGGTGGTCTGGAACTCGCGCAGCGCGGTGGTGATCGGCCCCATGACCTCGAAGATCTTGGCGATGTCGGGGTTGGTGCCGCCGGCCTCGATCACGGTCCGCATGGTGTCAATCAGGGGGGCGAGCTTGGCGTCGCTCGAGTCGGCCAGCAGCTGCAACGCGGCAAGCTGCCGCGCGTCGAGGGCCAGTTCATCCTTCCGCTCCACGGCGACCTTGGCCGGGTGCGGCGAGATCGAATCGATCCGTCCCAGCATCTGCTCGGCGAGCGACTGCTGCTGCCCGCCACCGAAGAAGCCGCGCTGGGCCGCCTGCCGGCGGTCGAAGCCGACCGTCAGCCGTCCCTGCAGGGTGACCTGGAACGGCGAGCGGACGGCGGTCGCATTGCCACCACTCGCCCCGAACCGTTCGTTGACCACGTACTGGAACTGGTTGGTGGTCGGGTTGAATCCCTCCACCTGGAGCAGGGTGGCATCCGGGCGGGCATTCTGGCCCCAACCCGAGAGGTTGTCGCTGCCGTGGAAGAGCTGGTCGAGTCCGCCGAGGAAGTTCACGGTGCCGAACGACATCGAGAGCCGGTTGGCGAAGAACGAGGGCTTCCAGTTGACCTGCAGGTCGAGTGACGGCTGCCAGGGGCCGATGCAGCTGTTGCGCTCGGCGACGCGACCCAACTGCGACTCGAGGCAGGCACGGGCGCTGCCGTCGAGGGTGCTCAGCAGGGAGGCCATCCCGGCGGCGACGGCCGGATCCGACGCGGAGGCCGGGTCGTAGATGTAGGCGATGTCGTTCCGCTGCGAACCGTCACCGTTGATGTCGCCCTGGACGACCGGGGTGTAGCGACTGCCCGAGGTCATCCGGCCCACGGCCGAGACCTCGACGGCGAGGGAGAACGGCCAGGTGAAGTTGAACTGGATGTTGTGGGTGCGTTCGTTGCTCGAGCGCGCCCAAAGGAACTCGTTGGGATCTCCTGCCGTGGCCACCGAGCCGCTGCCGGCGAAGCCACCGCCGACGCCGCCACGACCGCCACCGAAGCCGCCACCGCCGCCACCGCTGCCGCCCTGGTCATACGAGCGCATCCAGGAGTAGGAGAACCGCAGCGAGGCGCCGCGCCGGGTCTGGGTCGAGACCGAGGCGGTGAGCTGGGTGGTCTTGTTCTCGAGGCCTGAGGTCACGTAGCTGACCCGGCCGTAGGCATCGTTGACCCGCGAGGCCGCCAGGGGGACGGCACCGGTCGTGGCCACGATCATCGCCGGATCGGCGTAGACCGGGCGGCCGTCCTCTCCCGAGAGGGTGAACACCGGCGCCGCGTTCAGGTTGAGATCGCGGGATGCCGACTGGTCGATGCCATAGGTGTAGCCGGCATCGAGGTTGAGGGACCAGGTGTTCCAGAATCGCTTGCTGGCACCGAGCGAGGCCCGGATCGTCTTGGCCGCGCCATAGTCGGCGTCGTAGGTCGTGAGGCTCGGCACACCTTCACGCGCCGGTGTTGCCACGCCATCACAGGCGGTGGGAATCACGCCGCCGCCAGTGCCGAAGCCGTTCCAGTCGACCAAGGGCACCGCATCACCGACACAGATCAACCGCGATTCGGTGTTGCTGAGTCCCGACTGGGCCTG
>JAHEFN010000318.1 GCA_024640185.1 Gemmatimonadota bacterium
GGCGTCACGGGCCTCGATTGCCGGTGGTGACACGATTGCCGCGCCACTCGAGAAGTCCGGAGTGTTCCCGCCGATGGTGATTTCCATGATCGCGGTCGGCGAGCAGACCGGTGGGCTCGATGAGATGCTGACAAAGATTGCCGACTTCTACGATGACGAGGTCGATGTGGCCGTGTCGGCCCTGCTGTCGCTGCTGGAACCCATCATGATCCTGGTCCTCGGCGTCATCGTCGGTGGCATGATCGTGGCGATGTACCTGCCGATCTTCGGGATGATGGATACCGTGGGGGCCTGAGCCCCCCGGTCCCGACACGGACGTGACGCGAGGCCGGTCCCCGATGGGGGCCGGCCTCGGTCGCATGCGCCCGTGGAGGGGCGTGCGGTCACTGCTTGTGGTAGCTGATCCCCATCCGCTGGGCCTTGTCGATGGCGATCACCATCCCCGGCACCAAGGTCACACCCGGCAGGATGTTGGCCTTGAGGTCCTCATACACCTCGGTACCATCGAGGCCGAGCTTCTCTGCCACGATGTTGGCGAAGATGCCCAAGGCGTTGTTGCAAATAATGAACGTTGCCCCACGCTTCTGCATTGACTCGATGGATGCCTGCGGAATCTCCATGCCCAGCGCCACCGGGTTTGTCCGCCACGGATTGTGGTCGAACCCCTTGCCATCGGCACCCACCTCGCCGACGAAGGAACCGAGGTCATACTTGGCCCACATGGCGT
Source organism: Gemmatimonadota bacterium (assembly GCA_024640185.1). Taxonomy (GTDB): domain Bacteria; phylum Gemmatimonadota; class Gemmatimonadetes; order Gemmatimonadales; family GWC2-71-9; genus Palsa-1233. The sequence continues at coordinate 728 of JAHEFN010000318.1, forward strand.
CATTGAGGCCGTGAAAGGTCGTCGCTCCGTAGAAGGTGAGGATGCCATCGATCTTCTCATCGGGCACCTTGTAGGCACTGTTGTAGGTGTCGTAGTAGTTCATCAGGTGCACCAGCGGCAGGCCACCGTTCGGTGAACCGGCGTCGAACAGCTGCTGGTACTCCCCATCGAGCGACGTCAGCCACTGGTCATGCTGGGCAGCGGTGGCATCGGCCGCCCCCCGGGCCTCGACATCGCCGGTCGGAAGTGTTGCCGCCATGGTGCCGCCGACCGCCAGGCCGAGCGCCATCGTCATCATCATTTCGCGGCTGAGGCCGCGGTTCTTGAGCTTGGACATCCTTGTCTTCTCCCCAGTGTGGTCGTAGTACGTGTGGTCCTGCATGAGGAGATGCGCCGTCGTGGGGGAGAACACGACATCCGGTCCCTGGTGGGTGGATCGCCGCCCGGGGTGGCCGACACTTTCTGTGCGGTCGGGGCGTAGGGGGCAGGCAGTCTCCGGGTGGCCACCCGGGTCACCCGAACCCTTACCGTGGCCATCACGACATGCCCAGATATCCGATCATTCTCGTCGCGCTACTCGCCTCCCCCGTGATGGCGCAGCGCCCGAGCACCCCCGTGGTCCGCCCCCAAGCCTCGGTGGCAGACACCTCCATCTTTGCCCCGCTCGCCCATCCGTTTGCCACCGCCTCGCGGACCGGTGGCGGTGCCCCGGGTCATGCCTATTGGCAGAACCGGGCCGACTACGACATCGCGGCCACCCTCGATACCGCCAGCCGCAGCCTGCGTGGCCAGCTCACGCTCCGCTACACCAACAACTCCCCCGACACCCTCACCTTCATCTGGCTCCAGCTGGAGCAGAACGCCTTCCGCGCCGACGCCCTCAATGGACTGATCTTCGCACAGGCGTCGCGATTTGGCGCCCGAGGGTTCGACGGCGGCGACGTGATCGACCTGCTCGAGCAGGTCGTCGGAACCGGACCTCGCGCCGTCCGGACCCCCCTCACGATCCGCGACGAGGGCACGGTCGCGAAGGTCGACCTCGCCGAGCCGCTGGTCCCCGGCGCCACCGCGACCCTGTCGATTGGCTGGCACTTCATGATCCCCGAACACGGCGCGGATCGGATGGGGTATGACGGTCCGTTGTTCGAGCTCGCCCAGTGGTTCCCCAGGGTGGCGGTCTACGATGACGTCGAGGGCTGGAACACCGATCCCTACCTGGGGCAGGGTGAGTTCTACCTCGATTTCGGCAACTATACGATGGCGCTCACGGTCCCCGCCGGGTACATCGTGGCGGCCACCGGGATGCTGACGAACCCGACCGAGGTGCTGACGCGGGAGCAGATCCGCCGACTCGGTGTCGCGGCGACTTCCGACACCGTGGTGCGGGTGATCACGGCGTCAGAGCTGAGCGACGGCTCGGCACGACCCACTGCTGCCGGCAACCTGACCTGGAAGTTCAGCGCCGAGCATGTCCGGGACGCGGTCTGGGCGGCCGCCCCCAACTACCAATGGGATGCCACCAGCTGGAAGGGCATTCTCGCGATGGCCTACTACCGGCCCGACGCGGCTGGCAATTGGCACGATGCTGCCGACCAGTCACGGATGTCGATCGAGGAATACTCCGAGCGCTGGTTCCCGTACCCCTGGCCGCAGGTATCCGCGGTGGAGGGACCGATCAGTGGCATGGAGTATCCGATGGTCGCCATGGAGTCGGGGGGCCGCACCATGGAGAGCCTCTACAGCGTGGTCACCCACGAAATCGGCCACATGTGGTTCCCGATGATCGTCGCCTCGAACGAGCGGCAGCACATGTGGCAGGACGAGGGATTCAACACCTTCATCAACACCTTCTCGGAGGCTCGCCGATTCCCGGAACAGGGTGACCAGATGGCCCGAGCTGCGCGGGAGCGCAGCCTGATCGAACGGGTGATGCAGGCCGGCGTCGACAAGCCGATCGCGATGCACCCCGACCGCATCGCCCCCAACTTCCTGGGGATCGCCGCCTACATCAAGCCGAGCGTTGGCCTGCAGTTGCTGCGGCAGGAAATCCTGGGTCCGGAGGCCTTCGACGAGGCCTTCAGGGCCTATACCACCCGGTGGGCGTTCCGACACCCGACACCGACCGACTTCTTCCGCAGCATGGAGGATGTCTCCGGTCGGCGGCTCGACTGGTTCTGGCGCGAGTGGTTCCTGGAGAACGCCCGCTTCGACCAGGCGGTCGACTCGGTGGCCAGCCGG
>JAHEFN010000061.1 GCA_024640185.1 Gemmatimonadota bacterium
GGTGCCGACCTCGATGATGACGGCGTGGTGGGCGACACGATGCCGGTGGTGGTCACCCGCGGGACCAGCGAGTGGTTGGTCTTCGCCGATACCGACCGCGATGGCTCCCTTGCCGATGAACGTCCGGTGCGTGACTTCGCGACGGCCCAGGAGTGGTTCGGGTGGTCGAGCCGGGGACGGCTCCCCCCGGTGGGGATCGCGGTGACCGTCCACGACTCGGCCGGGGGGCCGAGCCTGACCCTGGTCTTCGATACCTCCGGGCATGGCACCCATGTGGCCGGGATCGCCGCAGGGCATGACCTCTATGGTGTTCCCGGCTTTGACGGTGTGGCGCCCGGGGCGCGCCTGCTGGGGCTCAAGATCGCCAACAATGCCAACAGGGTGACCACGTCCGGCTCGATGCGTCGAGCCCTGGCGTACGCCGTGGCCTTCGCGCGCCAGGTGCGCCTGCCGCTGGTGATCAACCTCTCGTTCGGGGTGGGCAACCTCGACCCATGGCGCACCCGGATCGACGCCGTCGTTGACTCGGTCCTCGATGCCAACCCCGATGTGATCCTCACCGCCGCCGCGACCAATGACGGCCCCGGATTGGGAACCCTCGGGTTCCCCGCCACCGCCAGGCGGGTGATCTCGGTCGGGGCCACCGCCCCGCAGGTCTTCAGTGGCCGGTCGCCCCACGACCCCACCCCCGATCCGGTGGCCTGGTACTCCAGTCGAGGCGGCTCCCGGGCCGGTCCCGACCTGGTGGCTCCGGGGACGGCCTGGTCGGTGGTGCCCCGATTCCTCGGTGGTCAGGAGGAGAAGAGCGGTACCTCGATGGCGGCGCCGCATGTCGCCGGACTCGCCGCCCGACTCTACTCCGCCATGTTGCAGCAGGACCGGGCACCGGACCGTGCGGTGGTGGTCCAGGCGTTGGTCGCCACCGCGACCCCGCTCCCGGAGGCGACCCTCATCGATCAGGGTGCCGGCCTCCCGGACCTGCCGGCCGCGGCACGGTGGCTTGCCGAGACCTCCCGGCTTCCCCGTATCGATGCCAGCATCGACGCCGTCGACGGCCGCGCGGCGCTGGTCTTTGGGCCGGGACCGATCCCGCGTCATGCCCAACTCTGGCTGCGGCGCACTGACGCGCCGACCGAGATGCCGATTCGGATCCGCTCCACCGCCCCGTGGCTCCAGGTGGAGGGCAGCAGCCTGCGCATGTTGCCGACGAGCGGGTTGGTGCTGCACCTGGTGCTCGATACCGCGGCGCTCGCCGCACCCGGTGTCCGCGTGGGATCGGTGATCGTCGAGGATGCGGCCAACCGGCGCCTCGGTCCACTGGTCCGTGTCCCGGTGACCGTCCGCGTGCCGCTGTCGCCCGGTGGCAGCTCCAGCGGGGTGGTGGCCGTGCATGCCGGTGGGGTCGGTCGGCAGCTGGTCCTGGCCGACAGTGGTCTCGGCATGCGGGTCGCCGTCCGGACCCTCTCTGATGAGGGCCGCGTGCTGGCCGCCCTTCACGAGCCCGGGGGGCAGCCCTACCGGGAGATCCCGATTCGCTCGGCCGGCCACGGGGACGGCCGGGGGGTGGTCGATGTGGCCGGCTCGGATGTCCGGTCGGGGGCCTACGAGGTGGTGGTGGTGGCCCCGCCGTCCAACGGTGTGGCCGCACGGGTGGAGGTGACGCGCAGTCCCGTGCTCCTGACGGCCACCCTGCGCGATCGTGCCCTCGCCGTCCAGGCCGTGAATCTCACCGAGACGGGCCTGGATATTGACCTCCGCGCCTACCAGCAGGGCATTGGCCGCCGTGATTCGACGGGCTGGCAGTCCGATGGCACCCTCGCCATGGCGCTGGTGGTTCCGCCCTGGGCCGCCGCATTGGTCCTCGACGTGAGTCTCCCCGGTGAGGTCTGGTCGCAGTTGACCGACTTCAGTGTTTCCTTGCGTGGGGCGTCGGGTCGCTTGATCCAGGAGGCACCACTCAATCACCCCTTCGGCCGGGTACGGGTGCGGCTTCCGGCGGGGCGGGCCGGCGAGACGCTGACCTTGCTGCTGACGCCGGCCTTCGCCGAGGTCGAGGCCAGTGCGAGATGGCAGGCCGAGGTGGTGACCCGGTTCGAGGCGGCGGCTGGCCGGCCGGTGGATGGCGGCGGCGCTGGCCGGGCTCGGCTCGGCCCCGGGGCAGCACGGGTGCACCGGGTGGCCCCCGTTGAGTGGCCCCTGCCTGTTCCGCCTGGTTGGGCACCGCTGCTGACGGTGCGCGTGGACGAAGGGGTCGACCACCGTTGGACTCATCAGTTGATACTTGCCTCCGGGCGGGGAGATTCCGAATGAACGTGAACAAGACCGTCAGGATCGCCAGTGGTCAGGGCTTCTGGGGTGACTGGCTGGAAGCTCCTGTCCGTCAGGTCGAGGGTGGCGACATCGACTACCTGGTCCTCGACTACCTCGCCGAAGTCACCATGTCGATCCTGCAGAAGCAGCGCAGTCGTGACCCATCACGCGGCTACGCCCGAGACTTCGTGACCACCGTCGAGCGGATCCTGCCGGGCATCGCCGATCGTGGTGTCCGGGTGATCTCCAACGCTGGTGGCGTGAATCCGCGCGCCTGTGCCGAGGCGGTGCGGGCAGCGGCGGACCGGGCCGGGCTCGGGTCGAAGATTCGGATCGCCCTCGTGACCGGCGATGACCTCTTGCCAGGGCTCGATGCCCTGGTGGCGGGTGGCGAGCAGTTGGCCAACATGGACACCGGCCGGCCACTGAGTGATGTCCGTCCGTCGGTCCGCTCGGCGAATGCGTACCTCGGGATGATGCCGGTGGTCGAGGCGCTCGATCGAGGGGCCAACATCGTCATCACGGGGCGGGTGACCGACACGGGGCTGACACTCGGCCCGTTGGTGCACGAGTTCGGCTGGGCCGCCGACGACTGGGATCGGATCGCGGCGGGGACCATCGCCGGGCACATCCTCGAATGCGGCGCCCAGAGCTCCGGGGGCAACCTGCTGCGGGACTGGCGCACGGTGAAGCGGCTGGACGAGGTCGGCTTCCCGATCGTGGTGGCCGAAGCCGACGGCGCCTTCACGGTGACCAAGCATCCCGGCACTGGTGGCGTGGTCAATGTCGCCTCGGTGACCGAGCAGTTGGTCTACGAGATGGGCGATCCCAAGAATTACATCACCCCCGACGGGGTCGCGGACTTCAGCAGCATCCGGCTGCACCAGACCGGCAAGAACCGGGTCCGGGTCTCCGGCATCACCGGTGGCCCTCGCACCGACTTCCTCAAGGTCTCGATCGCCTACGCCTGGGGATGGAAGGCCATCGGCAGTCTGGTCTACTCCTGGCCGGAAGCGGTCGACAAGGCGAAGGCTGCCGACCGCATTCTCCGCAAGCGACTCAAGGCACTGGGGCTCGACTTCGACCAGATCCTCACGGAATTGGTGGGCGTCAATGCCACGCATGGCCGCCTGAGCGGCGAGCCGGATCCCGAGATTGCCGAGGTGATGCTGCGGGTCGGGGTGCGCAGCCGGGACCGCGATCCGGTGGAGCGCTTCACGAGGGAGATCGCGCCGCTGGTGCTCACCGGTCCGCCGAGCGTGACCGGGTTCGCCGGCGGACGACCGCAGGTCGAGGAGATCGTGGCCTACTGGCCGGCGTTGATGTCCCGTGAGCGCATTGAACCCGACGTCCGCGTGGAGATGATCTGATGGCCACTACCCGAGTGCAACTGCGCCTGCTGGCACATGCCCGGTCCGGCGACAAGGGCGACGCGGCCAACGTCGGCCTGATCGCGCTGGAGCCTGAGTACTACGACCTGCTCTGTCGAGAGGTGACCGCCAAGCGCGTCGCCCGCCACTTCAAGGGGATGGTCAGTGGGGTCGATCGGTACGAACTGCCCAACCTGCACGCCCTCAACTTCATGTTGCATGGGGCGCTCGATGGCGGAGGGACCTTGTCGTTGAAGACCGATGCGCAGGGGAAGGTCTATTCCACGGCGCTGTTGCGGATGGAGATCGAGGTGCCCCGCAAGGTGGCCCGGCGCGCCAAGGAGGCCGCCGCATGAGCGAGGGGATCACGGTCACCACGGCCGATGGGGTGATGCACCTCACCCTCGACCGCGCCGAGAAGCGCAACGCCCTCTCCGCCGAGATGATCGGGGGACTCGCCGAGGCCTTGGCGCGGGCGGAGCTCGAGAGCGAGGTGCGGGTGGTCGTGCTGCGCGGAGCAGGGAAGGATTTCTGCGCCGGCGCCGACCTGGCGGAACTGCAGGCCTCGGCCGAACGCCCGATTGACGAGAACGAGAGCGACGCGCTGCGTCTCGGCGAGGTGTTCCTCGCCATGCGCCAGCTCGCCAAGCCGGTGGTGGCGGTGGTCCACGGGAGGGCCCTCGCCGGTGGGGCGGGTCTTGCGACGGCCTGTGACCTCGTGTTGGCCGCCGAAAGTGCGCAGTTCGGCTATCCCGAGGTGCAGCGTGGCTTCGTCCCGGCGATGGTGATGACCATGCTGCGGCGAAGTGTCGGGGAAAAGCGCGCCTTCGACCTCGTGGGCACCGGACGGGTGATCGGCGCGCCGGAGGCCCTCGCCATGGGGCTCATCTCCCGGGTGGTGGCCGATGATGTGCTCGATGCCGAGGCTGCAGGGCTCGTCGCCGCCATGGCCGATCGTTCGCCGACGGCGATGGCGCTCACCAAGCAGTTGTTCACCGACCTCGACGAACGGAGCTTCACCGAGGGCATCCTCCTCGGTGCGCGGGTGAACGCCCTGTCGCGGGCCACCCAGGACTTCAAGCGGGCGGTCGCCGCCTTCCTCAGCCGATGAGGCTGCGGGCCATCAAGCTCGGCCTCTCGGTCGCCGGCCTCATCCTCGCCATCGTGGCCATCGCGGTCGACGACCCGCGACTCACCTGGGGTGCGATCGTGCTGTTGACCGTGGCGGTCGTGCTCCGCTTCATCGGGAAGCGCTCCACCTAGCCACCACCGCATCGGATCGGTTCACCTCCGCATCGATCGGTTCCGCCGTCCCGCCTGCCCGCGAGCATCGTCCGTCATGCTCACTCACGCGACCGCCCTCCTGCGGTCCGCCTTCGGCCTCCGCGACTTTCGTCCCCTGCAACGGCAGGTCATCGCGGCGGTGCTCCGCGGCGATGACGTCCTGGCCGTGTTGCCGACCGGCGGTGGCAAGTCACTCTGCTTCCAGGTCCCGGCCCTCCATTCGCCCGGGCTCACCCTGGTGGTGTCTCCCCTGATCGCCCTGATGCAGGACCAGGTCGGTCGCCTCCGGGCCCGCGGCATCGCCGCGGCCATGCTGGGCGGTCCGATGGGCCACGAGGCGTGGTGCCGCAGCCTCGACCACGCCGCAGCTGGCCGCTTGCGGTTGCTCTACCTCTCGCCGGAGCGGCTGGGGAGGGTGGCACAGGCGTTGTCGGCCAGCGCGGTGCCGATCACCCGCCTGGTCGTCGATGAGGCCCACTGCGTCGTGGAATGGGGCCATGACTTCCGCCCCAGCTACCGGAGGATCCGCGCCGCCAGGGTGGTGCTCGGCCGCCCACCGTGTGTCGCGCTCACTGCGACGGCCAGGCCGGTGGTCCGCTCGGCGATTCGTGATGCATTGGGCATGGCACCGCGGACCACCGTGGTCGTCGGCTCGTTCGATCGTCCGAATCTCCGCTTCGAGGTGATCCGAGTGCACGGGGAGGCGGACCGTCTGGCGCGACTCGTGGTCATGGTACGAACGCAGCGGGCGTCGGCGGTCGTCTATGCCCCGACCCGTGGCCTGGTGGACGGCTTGGCTCGGGCACTCCGGGAGAGCGGCGTGCCAGCGGCGCCGTACCACGCGGGGATGTCCGGGAACGATCGGCGGAGCGTGCTGGACGGCTTCCTCGCCGACCGCACGCGAGTGGTGGTGGCGACCTGTGCCTTCGGGCTGGGCATCGACAAGGCGGACGTCCGCCTGGTGGTGCACTGGAGCATGCCCGCTTCTCCGGAGGCGTACTACCAGGAGGCAGGGCGGGCAGGTCGTGATGGTCGACCTGCTCGCTGTGTGCTGTTCCACCACCCACACGACCTCACCGTTCCCCGCCGGCAACTCGCCATGACCTTTCCCGACGAACGGGTGGTGGAGTCGATCTGGGCGGAATCGCGCGCGCGGCGACGCTACGCCGAGGCGGTGGTGACCTCCGCAGATCGATTGGAAGCTGAACTGCATCCCGAGCGGGGGCCGGTCGATTGGCGGCCGGTCCGTCGTCGCCGTCGGGCGGCCGAACAGCGACTGAAGGCGATGGCGGCCTATGCGGAGCGCAGGGAGTGCCGCCGGGCGGCGTTGCTGGGTTGGTTCGGTGAGTCGGTGGCCCGGTGTGGCGGATGCGACCGCTGCGGGCGGTGATCGCCGTGCTGATCGACAGGGTGGCGTGGTCTCCGTGGCTCCGCCAGATTGCGAAGCCGAACCCCATCCCTCCCCACAAGGATCATCGAAATGGCCTCAGTCCTCGTCACCGGCGCGAGTCGCGGCATCGGCTTCTCCACCGCTCTTGCCCTCGGGAGGGCCGGGCATCGCGTTTTCGCCACGATGCGCCAGCCGGCGGCAGCCCCCGCGCTCGCGGAGGCCGCCGCGGCGGAATCGCTGCCGATCTCGGTCCTGCCGCTGGATGTCGATGTCGACGAGTCGGTCCGTGACGCCATTGCGGCGATCCTGACAGAGCATGGACCGATCGACGTCCTGGTCAACAACGCCGGGATCGAACGGCGGGGGTCGGTCGAGGAACTGCCGCTGGCGGAGTTCCGCGCCGTGATGGAGACCAACTACTTCGGGGCGATCCGTTGCATGCAGGCAGTACTCCCCAGCATGCGCACGCGCGGCAGTGGCTGCATCATCAACGTGACCTCGGTGGCCGGACGGATTTCCTCCTCGCCGCTTGGTCCGTATGCAGCCACCAAGCATGCCCTCGAGGCGCTCACCGAGGCGCTCGCCCAGGAAGTGCAGCCGTTCGGCATCCGGGTGGCGATGGTGGAGCCAGGGATCATCGACACCGGAATGGCGCGTGCGATTGCGGAGGAGGATGCCGGTTCGGTCTATCCCAATGGTCGTCGCTTTGCCCGAATGTTCGCTGCGTCGCTCAAGACGCCGACGTCCCCCGAACTGGTGGCCGCGAAGATCCTCGAACTGGTGGAGGGGGATTCGCCACTGCTGCGCCATCCGGTCGGTCCGGATGCGGAGCCATTCCTTGCCTGGCGCGCCGGCATGACCGATGAGGAGTGGGCGGCGTGGTGGGGCGCCGATGATGCGTCGTGGTATGACGCGTTGGAGCGCGACTTCGGGCTGGACGCGCGGTAGGGTCGAGAGACCCGGCACCGCCGCGCCAGCCTCGAGGCCTCACCGTCGCGCTGGCGGGGAGGCGCGACTACGGGTGCGGCAGATCCGGGGCCGCCGACGCGGTGTCACCACCGAGGGGGCACTCGGTGCAGGTCCGCACCTCGGGGTGCCCGCAGATCGGGCAGACGTAGAGGTCGGCCACGACAAGTGCCGCCTGCCGAAGTTCCTCGGCAAGGGACTCGGCGCGCCGCCGCACCAGCTTCGGGTCGGCACATGCGGCTGCGACGTGGATCAGCGTGGCGCGGACCCGGTTGACCCGCCATTCGCGGAAGGTGGTTGGTTCGACTTGCGTGGTCATGGGGCCTCCAGGGAGGGGACAGCACAACTCCACCTGCTCCATCAATAGTTGGTGCCGGATCGACGACGCGCAAGCCGAGCACACCGGTGCGTGCGCGGCGAAAATCGCGACCCAATCGGTCGCCTTGAGCATCGAGGAGTGGCCGTCGGACAGGCGCCGGATGCCACGCCTGCCGGCTCGGTGCGGCGGGTCGACCGCAAACAGGAAGCTCACCGATCCTTGGAGGTAGCCGTGTTTCGACGTTGTCCCTCGTTGTTCGCCTGGTTGTGCGGTGCCGCCCTGGTTGTCTTGCCCGTTGCCGACGCCCGTGGCCAGGAACCCTACGACCCGGTGACCGACCCCTTGGTCGTTGAGAAGCTGGACCAATGGCAGGACCTCAAGCTCGGGTTGCTGATGCACTGGGGGCCCTACAGCCAGTGGGGCGTGGTGGAGTCGTGGTCGCTGTGTTCCGAGGACGTCGGCTGGTGCCAACGTCGGACGGACGACTACGACGAGTACAAGACGGCGTATGAGGCCCTCCAGACCACCTTCAATCCGACCGGCTTCGATCCGGAACGGTGGGCCAGCGCGGCGCGAGATGCCGGCATGCGGTACGTGGTCTTCACCACCAAGCACCACGACGGCTTCAGCATGTTCGACACCCGGTTGACCGATTACCGCATCACTGCCGACGCGACACCCTTCAGCGTTGATCCTCGCGCGGATGTCACCAAGGGGATCTTCGATGCCTTCCGCCGTCAGGGGTTCATGGTCGGGGCCTACTTCTCGAAGCCCGACTGGCACAGTCCCGACTACTGGTGGCCGAACTTCGCGACCCCTGATCGCAACCCGAACTACGACCTCACCCGGTACCCCGAGCGGTGGCAACGCTTCGTCGACTTCACCCACGGGCAGATCAACGAACTGATGACGCGCTATGGCCCGATCGACATCCTCTGGCTCGATGGCGGGTGGGTGCAGCCCCTGACGGCGGAAGAGATCGAGGCCTTCGAGCGCCGCCCCGACAACAGCCAACTCCGCATCCAGAGTCAAGACATCGACATGCCCCGTCTGGTGGCCGAGGCGCGCCGGCTCCAGCCGGGCCTGATCGTGGTCGACCGCGCGGTGCCTGGCCCCAACCAGAACTACCTGACCCCCGAGGCACGGGTTCCCACGGAGGTCTGGCTGGTGCCATGGGAGGTGCCGATGCCGATGGCCGGGAGCTGGTCGTATGTGCCGGGGGACCGCTACAAGCCAACGCGGGTCCTGGTACAGATGCTGGTCGATGTGGTGGCCAAGGGGGGGAACCTGCTGCTCAACATCGGGCCGGGCCCCGATGGCCGCTGGCACGACGAAGCCTATCGCCGACTCGAAGCGCTCGGGGCGTGGATGGCGGTCAACGGGGAAGCGATCTATGGCACCAGGCCGCTGGCGCCCCACCTCCTCGGCAAGTGGCGCTACACCCAACGGCAGGACGATGGCGCGGCCTTCGCCATCTACCTCCCCGATGCGGAGGAGACGCAGCTGCCCGAACGGCTGACGATCCCGGCGCTCCACCCGGCCCGCGATGCGACGGTCCACGTGCTCGGGGTGGCGGGGGCGTTGGCGTGGCGTGCCGATGGCGATGGCCTGCGCGTCACGATGCCGGAGTCACTCCGCGGGGCACCGCCCGCCGAGCACGCCTGGGTCTTCCGGATCTCACGGCTCGCCTCACCCGCTGGAGCGATACCCCCCACTCGCTGACCCGGTAGCCACTGGGACGCCGCGACCGGTCTCGTTCCGATGCCCTCCGATATCGCCCGCTGAGGGAGGTGGCCCGAGCTACGATTCGGGCTCGAGTACCACCCAGAGTCCCTGGTTGGCTGGAATCACCAACCGGGCGAGGTCGACCGTGGTGGCCTGCTGGAGTCCCTCGACCGCCGGGGTGAAGGCCCGAACCCCTGACCACCCCGCGGAGAGTCCAGGCGAGAGCCTGAGCCCGATGGTGACGTCCTGATCCGACCACGAGGCGAGGGCAATCAGCACCCGGCCGTCGCGCTGGTAGGTCGTCGCCAGGATGCGGGGATCGCCGGTCTCGACCGGTGGCGAAGGAAGCCAGTAGCCGAGCATCCGACTCTCGTCGATGCCGAAGTCGTCCATCATCCGCCACACCGGTCGCGGATCCACCTCGCCGTACAGGCGTGCGGTCATGCCGTAGAGCATCCCACGGTAGGGGTGTCCGCCGTCCTGCAGCATCTCCCCCATCAAGCCGAAGGGCAGCCCCGAGACTTCCGTCATCCAATAGTCCGGGTTCGCCCCGTAGTCGAAGTACTCGCCGAACCAGAGCCGGGAGATGAACGGGAACTGCTCCATGTAGAGCATGGCGCTGTTGATGTGGCCATCGCGAGGGTTGAACTGGTTGGCGGAGTGGAGGTCGATCACCACCTCGTCGCGGGCGGCGTGCAGCACGCTGATCATCCGCTTGACGGTCTCCCGGGAGAAGGCGATGTCGTCGAGGTAGAGGCCGTCAATCTCCTGGTGGGAGGCCAGCCACGACAGCCCCTCGATGTAGTAGTTGGTCCACCGCGAGGTCCCCTTGTCGAGGATCGCCGCATCGTCCACGGTCCAGGCATGCCAGGCGGCGTGGTAGCGGTCGCCGA
>JAHEFN010000319.1 GCA_024640185.1 Gemmatimonadota bacterium
CCGATGTCGACGAGAGCTGCGCCGCGTGCCACACCGGCTCCCATCACGGTTTCGCCGACGAATGGCGCCAGAGTGGTCACGGACAGGTGCTCGCCTACCCGGCTGGTCGTGACGGCTGCAACAGCTGCCACGAGGCCCGGGGCGCGATCTTCGCCTGGGGTGAGCGTAGCAACTACGCCGAGATCAACGACACCGAATTGATGCCGACGGCAACCTGTGCCACCTGCCACGATCCGCACGGCTCCGACAATGAGCATCAGCTGCGGTGGTCGGTGGACAGCCGCGATCCGGCGACCAATCTCTGCATGAAGTGCCACTACCGTGTCGGCGAGCTCGAGGCGGGCAGCACCCGCGGGGCGCACGGACCCCAGGGGTACATCGTCCTGGGCGAGGGGATGTATCGTCCCGGCGGCATCACCATCGACACCCTGATCTCGCTGACGACTCACGCCAGCGATCGGAACCCCCGCCTCTGCGCCGGTTGTCATGTGAACCGGTTCGAGATCGATGACGCGGAGACCGGTGCCTTCGTCTTCAACTCGACGGGCCACCTCTTCCAGGCGATCCCGTGCGTCGATGGTCAGGGCGTCCCACAGGCCAACCAGGACTGCGCCTACACCCCGACGGTCCGGTCGTTCAAGAGTTGTGTCTCGGCCGGTTGCCATGAGACGGAGGCGATTGCTGCGGGTCGGTTCAACGGCGCCCGGCTCGATCTCAAGCTTCTTGCCGACCAGATCTGGGACGACAAGGACGGCGACGAGAGTCTCGATGCCGCCCCGACCGACGGTGGCCTGCTCGCGATCATCAAGCGAGACAATCCCGACGCGCTGAGCGACCCGAACTCGGTGACCCCTGCCGAGGGTGCACTGTTCAACGTCCGCACCTTCGGTGAGGATCGCTACGGGCACCCTGATGGCTCAAAGGGCACCCACAACGCCTTCCTGGCCCGGGCCCTGCTGTCGGCCAACATCGTCGAGCTGCAGAACACCTATGGACTCGGGCCGGTGGTCCGTGCCGAGGTGCAGTCCCTGGTCGAGAAGTCGCTGCAGCAGGCCAACGACCGTCAGCCCGGATTTTTCATCCAGACTGCGCAGCACTAGGTCACCGCCGTGTTCCTCTCCCTTCTTGGGCAGGAGCAGATCACCCCCGATGGCGTCTCGCCATCGGGGGTTGATTTGCAGCAACTGACCGACTCGCTCTACAACATTCCGGACTCCTTCGGTCCGGCGGTGGGCGCCGTCCGGGACACGGTCACACCGCCCCCCCTCCCCGGTGGTGTGGCCACGGTGGTGCGCTGGATCTTCAGCGTGCCACAGTGGATCCAGATCGGCGGGGCGGTGCTGGCACTGGTCGTGGCGGCGGTGGTCTGCCGGCTCCTCTGGCTCAGGCGCCTGGAGATCCTCACCTGGCTCAAGACCCGCCAGCGGGGCCTGCAGGTTGCGATGGTCGGTGGCACGGTGGTGGTGCTGGCGGCGTTCGCATTCGCCGGGACCACGAGCTGGAACTACATGCAGCACGACAACGGCTTCTGTTCCGGTTGTCACGTGATGTCGGAGCCGTTCGAGAGGTTCTCGGCGGGGGCCGGCAAGCACGAGAACCTCGAGTGCCACGACTGCCACCAGCAGTCGATCTTCGCCAGCACCCGGCAGCTGGTCCTCTGGGTCGCCAATCGTCCGGTCACCATCGACGACCACGCGCCGGTCCCGAACAATCGCTGCGAGTCCTGTCACTCGGCCGAACCCGACACCTCCATCACGACCCATGTGCGGCGATTGGCAGGGCACCGGGTCCACTTCGAGTCGGACAGCACCGCGCTGGACTCCCTGCTCTGTGTCACCTGTCACGGCGCCGAGGTTCACACCTTCATCCCGTCGGGGAGCACCTGCTCCGGCTCCGGCTGCCACGAGCAGCAGGGTGTCACCCTCGGGGCGATGGCCGAACTCGACGAGATTTCCTGCGTCACCTGTCACTCGTTCACCGCCGACATGGTGCCGATGACCACTCGCGACTCCGCGGTCAGCATGCTCATGCCGCGGAAGAACCAGTGCTTCAGTTGCCACGAGATGGCCGACAAGCTGCCCGGGTACGAGATGAGCCGGGACCCGCACGACGGCAAGTGCAGTGCGTGCCACGACGTCCATGTCGACTCGCTCCCCAGCGACGCGATCGCCAGCTGCACCACCTGTCACGACAACCTGGCGGCCAGTGCCTTCCACGACGGCGTCAATCATCGTGACGTCAAGCAGGATTGCCTGACCTGCCACGCGCCCCACCAGGCCTCGGCCGATGCCTCGGACTGTGCCGGCTGCCACGAAACGGTGCGGCGTGAGGGACTCGCGCAGCCACCGCAGCCGTTCGACACGACCGCCGTGCTGCGGCGCCGGGTATCGGCGATCCACGACCCGCCGGACCCCGAACCCCGGGGGAAGGGCGATATCCTGATCGAGGAGGTCTCCACACCCCCGCGCCCCGTCCGGGGCGTGGGGGTTGTGTCAGCAGACAGCTTTCCGCATCCCCGGCACACCTCGCTGGCGTGCCTGACCTGTCACGTGGTCAACTCGCCCACCCGGACGCTGACGTTCGAGACGCCGCGCGGCTGTGATCTCTGCCACCATCAGGAGTTGATCGCCGGACGCGTGGTCGAGCAGGAGTGCGCCGCGTGCCATGCAGCGGGCGACCTCGCCACCACGCTGGCGGCAACGGTCACCGTCACGACGAAGGATCATGCCCCACTGGAGCGGTGGGTGGGATTCGCCCATGACGACCATGCCAAGGCGGCGTGTGCCGATTGCCACCGGCCCCCTGAGGCGGCCCCGGTTGACAGCGTGCGCAGCTGTGCCGGCTGTCACGTGACCCATCACGAGGACTCGGTCGATTGCAGCACCTGTCATGGTGAGGCCGCCACGGCGGCGGAGGGGGAGGATGCCCACACCCGGGCAACCCATGAC
>JAHEFN010000320.1 GCA_024640185.1 Gemmatimonadota bacterium
ACCACCCCGCCGACGCGGCGAAGGTATTCAGGGCGATGACCGCCAGCGAGGTGGCGGTCGCCTGGGCCATCGGCAGGGCGAGGACCCCGGCGAGGGCCGGGACGATCAGGAAGCCACCACCGACCCCGACGAGGCCGGTGAGGGCTCCGACCGCCAGTGCCACGGGGATCAGTTTGGGCAGGGCAAGCCCGCTGGGCTCGGATTCGGGCTGATCGCCCGATGCCGGGATGCGGAGTGAGCGACGCCACATCAGTACGGCGGCCACCAGCATCACACTCGCGAAGAGCAACAGCCGCGGCCCGTCAGGGATCCCAACCCCGAGTCGTGCCGCGGCGAACGATGAGCCCATCGCCGCCAGGGCGAAGGCCGCCGCCATGCCCAGTCGCAACTCTCCCCGCCGCCATCGGGAGATGGCCCCGACGGCAGCGGCGGCCCCGACCACGGGGAGCGACATCGGGACGGCCACACTCGCGGGGAGTCCAAGGATGTGGACCAGCACCGGGACGGCGAGGATCGACCCGCCGCCACCGAGCATCCCCAGCGAGATGCCCACTGCCACAAATCCGATCAATCCCAGGATGAACACATGACCCGTCCGGCGAGGGGGCGACAGAATCGACAGAATATCGATAGATGTGAATATCGTAGTATGAAATACTTACAGGGACAACTATTGACCATGCGAGGCATTTTCTGCAGCTTGGTGATATGCCCAATGCAGCCGAACCCGTCTCACTCCGGGAAGAGTTGAAGCAGAAGGCCCCGTTCCGCAACAGCGCCCATGAGGCCCTCCTCGGCGTGCTGAAGACGGCATCGGTGTCCAATCGAGCCACCGCGAAGATCCTCGCCACCAAGAAGCTCTCACTCGCGCAGTACAACGTGCTCAGGATCCTTCGCGGCGCCGAGCCCTCGGGTCTCGCCACGCTGGCCATCCGGGACCGGATGATCGATCCCGCCGCCGCCATCACCAGGCTGATCGACAAGCTCGAGGCGGCCGGCATGGTTCGGCGGGAGCGGGGCGCGGGAGATCGCCGGCTGGTCAACTGCCGGGTCACCGAGCTTGGCCTCGCGACCCTTGCCGCACTCGACCCGCCGGTCAACGGCATCGACCTGAAGATCGGCCGATTGCTGTCAGAGGAGGAGCTGGGTCACCTCAACGCCTTGCTGGAGCGGTTGCGGGCCGGCCTGCGCTGACGTCCCCTGCCGGCACGGTCCTTCAGTCCTCGCCCGCGCCGAGCGCCCGCTCGAGGACGGCGGCGAGCCGGACACTGGCCCGGACCAACTGCAGGTCCGCCGCATCCGCCACGTGTTCGAAGTAGCCTCGATCGAGGGCCAGCGATGCCGGCAGTCGAGGGTAGGCCACATCTCGTGAGACGTCGTGGGCCTCGTTGGCCCAATCGGCGACCGTCCCCCTGGCCATGCCGCGGAGGTCGGTCCGGCGCCCGAGCCGATCGGTGATTCGGGCCACCAACGCCACCTCGTCGAGGCCCGCTTCCGCAAACATCCCGGAGTCCCAGACGGCGTGCAGGTTGGTGCGGCGCCCCTCGTAGGTGAGGGCCACATCGTTGCCGCCCCGATCGCCACGGTCACCGCTGTGCAGTGGCATGTGCAGGTCCTCGACCAGGTGGACGACCCACTTGAGTGCTTCGGATCGCTCGGCCCGGGAGCGGCTCGTGTCGGCTAGGATCGCGAGCTGCGTCTCCGCGGCGGAGATCACACAGCCAGCCGGACAATCTCGTGCTTCGACGTACCGCGAATCGAGAATCGAGATGTTGACGTAGTGCCACGGCGCGGTGGCTGGTCGCGCACTGCGGACCTCGTCGGCCCAGGTACTCGCGACAGCCAGCGTGGTATCACCGAGGAGGGCCTGGACTCCCGCGGCAGCCCGGTCCGAGAGTCGTGCCTCCGCCACCGCGGCGATCGCTCGGTGGGCCGCCCCACCCCACCTGCCGTCTGGTGTGGGTCCTGACCCACCGGCGAAGATCAGCGATGTCGCCATCAGCAGGGGAACGAACATGGACCACCTCGGGGTTGGAGGCACGGCCGCCTCGATTCGACCAGATTCTAGCCTATGAGCATACCTCTGTCGCGGTTGACCCTGGTCCCCATCCTGGCGCTCTCGGCCGTCACGCTGCCGGGACAGCAGGAGACGGAACCGGTTGCCACCGGTTCCCGGATCACCAATGAAGGGGTGGTGCGGGCCAACGCCATCGTCGATTCGGTCTTCCTGTTGCGCACCCACCCGATCGACACCGTCGACGTCGGGGACTTCGCCGCTCACCTCCTCGCCCGACTCGGGGTCCCCCCCTTCGAGGACTCCCTGGCGTTCCGGGTGCACGCCGACTCCACGCTGGTCTGGATCACGGGCAGGCTGCGAGACTTCCCGCCCGAGTCGCGCGACGAACTGGGGCCGCTCTTCTCCTTCATCGACTCGTTGACGCCGTTCGTCGCGGAGATCGCCCTCACCCGTGGGGCGAGTGGCGTGATGCGGTTCCGGCTCATGCGGGTGACCGTCTCGGGCTTCGGGGTTCCTGACCTGCTCCTCGGCCCTGCGCTGCGTGAATACAACCGGCGCTACCCGGTCCTCGCCCAGAATGGCCGGGAATTGCTGATCGCGATGCCGCTGGAGGCCACGGTGCAGTTGGTGGGGGATGGGGTGGAGCTCACGATGCCACCCAAACCGGCAGACGAGCGACGATAGACGGCCGAAGGGAGCGCCACATCAGCTCCGCCCAGAGGGGCACCCTCACTGAGCGAAGGTCGGTTCCGCTACCGTCTCGAGACCCGCCGCCAATCGAGCGCCACCAGGACCATGTGCAGCGAGATCGTCACCGCCGAGATCGCGCACCAGGGACAGAAGCTCTTCAGCACCAGGAACTCGTAGTACTTCAGCCGCAGCGTGAAGATGAATGCGGGGACGATCAGGATCGC
>JAHEFN010000321.1 GCA_024640185.1 Gemmatimonadota bacterium
CAGCACCATCAGCGGGGTCTTGAGTTCGTGTGAGGCGTCGGCAGTGAAGCGCCGGAGCGCCACGAAGGATCGTTCGACTCGGCTGAGCATCGCATTGAGGTTTGCCCCCAACCGGCTCAGCTCGTCATCGCCCGGCGGCACGGCCAGGCGGCGGTGCAGCGACCGGCCATCCTGGATCGCCTCCACCTCGCCCACCATCACGTCCAGGGGTCGCAGGACCCGACCAGCGAGCCAGTATCCCATGATCGCCGAGGCCAGGATGATCACCGGCGAGACGATGAGCATCGACAGCAGCAATTGTGTCGGTCCCCGCAGTGGCCCCTCCAGCCTGGCCGCCACCATCACCGCCCGAATCTGCCCCTGGACATCCCCACCCAGCGTGTCGATCGCGTAGCGGTGCGGCCCTCCGCTCCCCTCGAGGGCCAGGGCGCCTCGGGTGACCAGGGGACTGCGCTGCAGGATTCGAAGCACCTGTTGGAGGGCGCTCGGGTCGAGTTCACTCGCGGCCCGGGAGATGTACACCGGTCGGTTGGCCGGATCGGTGATGAAGATCAGGTCGCGAGGCAGGCCATTGAGTTGCGAGCGCAGTCCATCGACGAGCACCCGCGAGACATCGCCGGGCCGGCCGATCGCCGGCTCCTCGCGCACCACGTCGAAGTAGACCGACCATTCGGCGATCGAACTGCGGATCAGGGCGAGCTCGTTCTCGATGCGCTGGGTCAGCTGCTCGTCTCGCTCGCGGACGGCCGACGATCGACGTTCGAGGTAGAGCACCGCGCCGAACACCGCGATCGTCAGCGCCAGCGCGACGCTGTAGTAGACCGACAGCCGCCAGCGGATGCTCTGCATCTACCCCTTCACGACGTACCCGACGCCCCGGACGGTGTGCACCAGCTTGGAGTCGAAATGCGCGTCGATCTTCTTGCGCAGGCGATTGATCACCACGTCGACGATGTTGGTCCCCGGATCGAAGTGGTAGTCCCAGGCATACTCGGTGATCAGCGTCCGGGACATCACCCGGCCGGCGTGCCGCATCAGGTACTCGAGGACGGTGTACTCCTTGGGGGTCAATTCGATCAGGGTGCCGGCACGACGGACCTCGCGGGCATCGAGATCGATCTCGAGATCGCCGACCGAGACCACCCGGGCCGAAAGCTGGGGTGGCCGGCGTGACAGCGCCTCGATCCGCGCCAACAACTCCTCGAAGGCAAACGGCTTGGTGACATAGTCATCCGCACCGGCCCGGAGCGCATCGACCTTGAACTCCACGGAGTCCTGTGCGGTGAGCACCAGAATCGGCATCGCATGACCGCGATCGCGCACGTTGCGCAACACCTCGAGCCCGGTCATCCCCGGCAACCGCAGATCGAGGATGATCAAGTCGTACGAGCCGGCCGTGATCAGGTCCAGCGCCTCGGCGCCGTCCGGGACCCAGTCGGCGATGTACTGGGCCTCCTCGAGCCCGCGCTTGACGTAGAGCCCGACGGTCCGGTCGTCCTCGACCACCAGCAGCTTCACGTGGCCTCCTCCACCCGCGCGACGGGCAGGGCGATGCGGAAGGTGGTGTGACCCGGCTCGCTCCGCACGTCGAGTCGGCCGTTGTGGTCGGCGATGATCCCGTAGCAGATCGCCAATCCGAGCCCGGTCCCGCGGGTCGGCCCCTTCGTGGTGAAGAACGGCTCGAAGATCTTCGGCAACACCTCGGCCGGGATCCCCGGCCCGTCGTCACTGAGCTCGGCCACGACCCACGGCGCCTCGTGCCGGGTGACGATCGTGACCGACCCACGACCACCCATCGCATCGGCGGCGTTGAGCAGGATGGCCATGGCGGCCTGGATCAGCCGTTCGGCGTTGCCCATCACCGGCGGCAGCGCCGCCGCCAGGTTGCGATGCACGACCAGTCGCCTGAATCGCTGATGGTGCTTGAGCAGGTAGAGCGTCCTCTCGAGCAGCTGATTGACGTCGGTCACGCCGATCTGTTCACCGGTCCGGCCGACGCGTGAGAAGTCGAGCAGGCCGTCGACGATGTTGGTGCAGCGAATGACCTCGCTCTCGATGATGTCGAGATACTCGAGCACCACCGGCTCCGCCGTCGCGCCGAGCCGGGAGGTGATCGCCGCCACGCAGGCGCCGATGGTCGCCAGCGGATTGTTGATCTCGTGCATCACCCCGGCGGCCAGTTGGCCGACGGCCGCGAGCTTCTCGGTCTGGTGCATCACCACCTGGATCGCCCGGGTCTCGGTGACGTCCTCCCCGATGGTGATGACATGGGAGATCTCCGTCCCGTCGATGCGCATCGGCAGCCGGGTGGTACGATAGGTGCGGACCTCATCGCCCAGCGAGACCTCCTGCTCACCCTCGGTCGTCTCGCCGGCATCGAGCACCCGGTCAAACTCCGCTCGCAACTCGGCTTCCGGCTGGCGGTGCAGGACATCGAACACCGGCCGGCCGATGACCTCACTGCGTCGCAGTCCCTGGGTGCCGATTTCCCGCTTGCGATTCCACATCACGATGCGGAAGTCGCGGTCGATGACGTAGAGCCCGACCGGAAGGGAGTCGATGGTGAGGCGATGCAGGGCGCGCTCGACCTTGGATGTGTCGACTGGGTGATCGTCCAGGCCGGGAATCGCCGCAGCGAGGAGTCCCGCCACCGTCTCCAGCACCGGACGGAGCTCGGCGGGGGCCCGGGTGGCGCCGACCGCCTCGAGGACCGCGTGCCGACCGTGCCCCCAGGGGATGTCGACCTGGCAGGCCGCGGCGTCGGCCGAGGCCTCGCCGGCCGCGAGTCGGTCGCCGCGACGTTCGCCGATATGGAGCCGGACTTCCTCGGCCGGCAGCATCGCACAGAGCTGCTCACAGACGCGTTGGAGGCGCTCACCCGAGGTGCCCGCCGCCCCCAGCGCCCGGGCGGCGGCGGCCACGACCGCC
>JAHEFN010000062.1 GCA_024640185.1 Gemmatimonadota bacterium
CATCGAGATCGACGGCGTCCCGACCGGCGGGATGCTCTTCCGCCACGACACCCTCCGCCAGTTCGCCGGCGGCCAGCTCCAGGGCCAGCCGCGACCGCTGGTGCACCACCTGCTGGTGCTGCTCCACGACATCCATGTCGACCGCTCAGCCGACGCCGCCATTGCCAAGCTCAAGGGGCTCGGGTTCGACCTCGCGACGACGCACGTGCGACGATGGCAGGATGCCGACGTGATCGTCGTCGGCGCCGCGGCGGGTGACACCGCCTCGTCGCAGTTTTGGGTGGACGCCAAGCGGCTTGTGGTGGTGCGGGTGATTCAGCAGGCGCCGAACGGCTCGATCGCGGACACCCATGTCGGCGGATTCACCGCCGAGGGAGACGCACTGGTGGAGCGGGAGATCCGTTTCCATGCCGATGGCACCTTTCGGATGCACGAGGAATACACCTGGGTGCGCACCGGTCTGGCCATCGACCCGGCGGTGTTCGATCCGGGACACCTCGACCCACCGGCCTGGATCGCCGAGTACAAGGCGGGCAGCCTGTGATAGGCCCGGAGGACCACAATGGATGTGTCGACGGGCCGTGCGGGGATCGCACGGCCCGTCTGATGATGCGGTGACGCGCGGTGGCGCACCTAGGTCGTGCGGGTCCACCTGAAGGTCGCAGATTCTCCGTCGATGAGGCCGCTCCACGTCATCGTGTTGCCCTGGAGGCTCAGTGAGAAGACGACCTCATCCTCGGTGCCGGGATCGATCGTGAAGGTCGTGCCGCTCCTGGTGTAGTTGCCTGTGATGGTGCAGTCGTCGGGGCCATCACAGAACCCAGCCTGATCGCTGGTGATCGTGAGGCTGTAGGTCGTGGCGGTGATCGTGGCGCGAACGGTCATGCCGTCGATGAGGAACTCCGTCGCCCCTCCCTTCATGCTGGTGGCCTGCCAGACGCCGACCACTGAGTCGTCGTTGCCGGCGCCCGTACCGTCACCGGAGCAGGCTGCCACCGCGACGAGCGCGGCCAAGGCGAGACGGTTGAGGAGCCGAGCGGAGCGGAGGGCGGTCATGGGAGCCTCTGGGTTTTGGGGAGACAGGGATGTCCTGTGTCGGTCGAACACTCTGACTACGTGAACTGGATATTCCGCTCGAAGTCATCCGGGCTCGTCGCCGCAGCCTTGGCCGTCTCGAGGGTGATCACCTTCTTGCGGTAGAGGTCCATCAGGTTCTGGTCGAAGGCCTGCATCCCATACGTCGGCCCACCATCCTCGATCAGCTTGGCGATCTCGTAGGTCTTGTCCGGATTGGCGATGCACTCCTCGATCGCCGAGGTGTGTCGCATCACCTCCACCGCCAGGACCTGCCCGTTCTCATCGGCGCGGGGGAGCAGTCGCTGCGAGATCATGGCTCGCAACACCTCCGACAGGCGCTTGCGGACGCCGAGCTGTTCGCTCGGCTCGAAGACGCTGGCGAAGCGGGTCACCCCGCGCACCGCATCGGTGGTGTGCACCGTGCTCAGGATGAGGTGTCCGGTCTCGGCAGCTTGCAGTGACACATCGACCGTGACCCGGTCGCGCATCTCGCCGATCAGGATGATGTCGGGGTCCTGCCGCAGGGCCGCCCGCAGCGCCGGCTCGAAGCCGTGCGTGTCGGTGCCGACCTCGCGCTGGATCACGATCGACTCGATGTCACGGTGCAGGAACTCGATCGGGTCCTCGATCGTGATGATCTTCTTCTTCTTGTGCCGGTTGATGTAATCGACCATCGATGCCAGTGTGGAGGACTTGCCGCTCCCGGTCGTCCCGGAGACGAGTATCAGGCCCCGCTCCTCCATCGCGATCTCGGCGAGCACCGGCGGGAGCCCCAATTCATCGAAGCCGGGAATGATGTCGGGGATGCCACGCAGCACCACCGAGATCGACCCGCGCTGGGTACAGAGATTGGCGCGGAATCGCCCCAATCCCGAGACAGAGTAGGAGCAATCGAGTTCGGTCAGCCGGCGCAACTCCTCGGCCACGGTGTCGGCGGTGGCCTTCTTGGCATTGACCAGGATTTCCGTCGCGATCGCGGTGGTGTCGGCGGGTGTCAAGGCGGCAGCGTCGCCAGCCGCCACGACCTCACCGCGAACGCGCAGCTTGAACGGCCCGCCGGCGCTGACGTGCACGTCGGACGCCTTGCGGTCGTGGGCAACCTGCAAGACGGACCTGAACGTGTCGAGAATGGCCACGGCTGTCCCCCGGGGTGGGTGGGTGTCTCGGCATTGCGGTGCGGACTTGAGAAGCGTACCGTTGCCCTGCCAACTTCACAACCGATTCTCGTCACGACTGCAAACACCGAAGGGCGGCCACTTTCGCAAGTGACCGCCCTTCAGCGTCTTCCATCATCGGGGCGCCGGGATTCGAACCCGGGGCCTTCCGCTCCCAAAGCGGACGCGCTACCGGACTGCGCCACGCCCCGTGAGGCAACAATCTAGTCAGTCAGCCGCCGAATGAGAGCCGCCGCTGCCCGGGCCCGGTGCGAGACCGAGGCCTTCTCGTCTGGCGTCGCGTCGCCGAAGGTCTTCCCCAGCTCATCACTCCAGAACAGCGGGTCATAGCCGAAGCCGCCGCTGCCGCTCGGGGCCATCACGATTCGGCCCGCGGTAAGCCCCTCGGTCACCACCTCGGTTGCCCACCACCCCTCCCGACCTGGCGCCGGCACGAGGCAGAGCACCCCCCGGTATCGGGCTCCGCGGTCGGCTTCCGGCGTCCCCGCCAGCCGCCCCAGCAACTCCCGGTTGTTGGCGGCCGTGACCTCATGGTCCGGGCCGTCCAACCCGGCAAAACGCTTGCTGTGGATCCCCGGAGCCCAGCCGAGCGCCTCGACCTCGAGCCCCGAATCGTCCGCCACGGTGACCAGCCCACTGCGCTCGGCAAACCAGGCCGCCTTGGCCCGGGCATTCCCCTCGAAGCTGTCATGGACCTCGAGCTGATCCTCGGCAGGATCGGTGGCCAGCCCGAGGTCATCGGGGAAGAGCACCTCGACACCGAGGGGGGCAAAGTGGGCGCGAAGCTCGGGCTGCTTGCCCCGGTTGCGGGTCGCGACCAGCAAGCGGTTCATCCGGCGAGGGCGACCCGCTGCAAGGCGAAGAGCTCCTGGATGCCCCCGTTGGCGAGGTCGAGGAGGCCGTCGAGTTCTGCTCGGTCGAAGGTGCCCTGCTCCCCCGTCCCCTGCACCTCGACAAAGGCATCGGGGTCGAGCATCACCACGTTGGCGTCAACCTCCGCATCACGATCCTCGACATAGGCGAGGTCGAGGAGCTGCTCGCCAGCGACCTTGCCGACGGAGACCGCCGCCACCAGGCGCCCGAATGGCGAGGGCTGCCCGGTCTGCCCGGCCAGCCAGGCGCAGGCCTCGTGCAGCGCGACGGAGGCGCCGGTGATGCTGGCACATCGGGTGCCACCATCGGCGACGAAGACGTCGCAATCGATCTTGATGGTGTACTCACCGAACGCGAAGGTGGCCATCGACGCCCGCAACGACCGACCGATCAGCCGCTGGATCTCCTGGGTGCGACCACCCGGCCCTTTCCGTTCGCGGTTGTTCCGCTCGCTGGTGGCGCGAGGCAACATCGCATACTCGGCGGTGACCCAGCCGAGCCCGCTGCCCTTGCGGAACGGTGGCACCCCGGTCTCGACACTGGCGGTGCAGTGCACCAGGGTGCCGCCAGCCCTGATCAGGCACGATCCCTCGGCATAGGGATTGGCACCCCGGTCGATGGAGACGGGGCGGAGTTGGTTGGCTTCACGGTTGTCAGGACGGGCCACGGAGGCGCTCCACAAGTCGGGTGGTCGATTGGTCGGCGACGAGCGGCACGATCACCACTCGACCGCCGCGGGCGGTGACCACGTCACCGCCGACAACATCGGCAGGATCATAGTCACCACCCTTGACGATGACATCAGGGAGCAGCCGCTCGATCAGCCGGGCGGGAGTCGGCTCGTCGAAGAGCACCACGCCGTCCACGGCCCCGAAGGCGGCCACGACCCGGGCACGTGAGGCGGCATCGGCCACCGGACGTTCGGCGCCCTTGCCGAGCTCGCGGGCGGAGGCATCGCTGTTGATGCCGACGATGAGGTGCCGGCCCTCAGCGCGCGCGGCCTCGAGCACCGCCACGTGGCCCGGATGGACCAGGTCAAAGACGCCGTTGGTGAACACCACCGGTCCCTCGAGCGTCTGCCGCCACGCCACGGCCTCCTCGAGTGCGCGGACCTTGGTGGCGCTCTGCATCGCCGTCAGAGGGCGATCTGGACGCGGGGGTGCAAGGTCAACACCCGGCTGCCGAGGAACGGGAGGGTGACGGTGTACTCGTACTCCGACTCGATCAACAGATGCGGCGGCTTGCTGAGCCGCTGGATCTTGAGGTTGCGCTTGGCCGCCGTCGGCAGGTCGAGCGAATCGGCCCGGGCCAGGATGGCGGCGCGGAGCACGGCCTCGTTGGAGGTCTGGGCAAAGGCGCCGACGTTGCGCATCTCATCGCGGTACTGCTTGCTGGCGAACCACGGCCGGGCAAACTGCAGGCCGACATATCCGCCGGCGACCAGCAACAGGACCGTGAGGAGGCAACCGAGCGTGCTCTTGCCGTGGCGATGGTGGGGGCGAGTTACCATTGCTTCTGGGCCTCCTCGATCAGGTCATCGACCAACTTCGACATCGCCGCGCGACGACCCGCCGCTTCGTTGCCAGGATCGTACTGCTGGTCGAGACGGAAGAGGGAGTTGCGGAGCAGGTTCTTCTCGGTACTGCGCTGCAACATCTCGATCTCGATGCTCACCTGGAGCAGGCGCTTGCTGACCTCCACCGTGGAGGCCCGTGATTGGCCCTGCGTCGTGCCGGTGCCGCGATAGCTGACCGGCTGGTCGGGTTCGTACCGCCGGATGATCCCGGTCACGATGACGTCGGCCTGCCCCTCGGCGGCGTTGCGCAAGCCCAGACGCTGCTCGATCGCCTCGCGAACCACGCGGTTGGCCTCCTGGGCGATCGTGGGATCGGAGGTCAGGTTGTCGAATGGCAAGACGGCCACGGTGCGAATCTCCTTCGGCAACCCGCCGCCGGCGAATCCGTAGGCGCAGCCTGCCACCAGCACGAGGAGGGCGATCAGGCTACGGGGCATCGTCTGGCCTTTGCCACATGCCCGGAACCGGGGCATGCGAAACGTCGAGTCCATAGAAGCTCAATTCCAGTCGGGCCGGCCGACCCGGAATGTCGAGCCGTGATGTCAACGGCATGCCCTGCGCATCGAGGCGGGTGAAGACCCGGGCCACCCGCCGCCCAGCCTCGCGAACGTCAGCCACCAGCGAGGGGTCGCCGTCAGCCGACACCAGGTACTCGACCGTGTCCGGTCCGGTGATGTACCGCCAGGCCGTGGTGCGACCCAGCACCACCGACTCGACCCAGTCGGCATCCGGCAGGTGCCGCGATTGCCCGAGCATCGCCCAGAGTATCGGATAGTTGGGGACCAGCTTCTCGACTTCGTCCTCGGGCTCGGCCCAGATCGCCCGGTCGCCGACCACCATGGCGGCGCCACTTCCCTGCCCCAACGGACCACGGAAATCGAAGCGCAGGGAGTCGGGCGGGATCAGGACCGCTGACCCCCGTCCCTTCGCCGTCCCCTGTTCGTCGAGGTAGCTCCATCGAAAGCGGATCAGGGTGGCCGAGGTGACCTGGCTTGCCTCCACCCAAGGGCGCACCGAGCTGGTCCCGGCCCTGACGAGTCCCTCCGGCATCGCCGGACCGGGGAGGCGGCCAGCACAACCGGCCAACAGGCCGACGGCGAGGAGGGTGGGGAGACGGGTCAGCATGGCGAGGAACTTCGCCCCCTTGGGCCTCGGCCTCAACCCGGGCCCAACCGCTGGATGGTCCGGATCAGGTCACCCTGCTGGACCCTGAGGAGCGCACCGTAGCTGCCGACCACCCGTCCGAAGATCGTATAGCGACCGTTGAGATGGGGCTGCGGCGAGAGGTTGATGAACCACTGGCTCCCGCCGGTATCGGGGCCGGAGAGCGCCATGCCGACCATGGGGATGTCATAGTGGAGTCGGTTGAACTCGTCTCGAATCGACCAGCCCGGACCGCCGCTTCCGGTCCCGGTCGGATCCCCATCCTGGACCACGAAGTTGGGGACGACCCGATGCCAGCGCACCCCATTGAACCACCCCCGGTCGAGCAGCCGGAGGAAGTTTGCCACCGTCAGCGGCGCCTCGCGGGGCAGCAACTCGATCTCGATCTTGCCCCGGTTCTCGACGTCAACAACGACCCGCGGGTTCGTCGGGGCAAGCAGCAGTCGGGCGACAACTTCCCGGTAGTCCTGCATGTTCCGGCCGGTCTCGATCGCGCCCACGCCCCCCCAGCGCGCCGCCAGGGAGGGCAGCCCCTGCACGGCGATGCCCCGGAGGACTGGGTCAGGGGGACGCTGCAACAGGCCGCGTCGGGCGGGCGTGTTGAGTCGCCCGACGATGTTGCGGTCACCCCGGGCCAGCCGGATCAGGCTGCGGAGGGCCGCTTCCTGAAGGTCCGCCTGCCCCGACCGCCACGCCTCGGCGATCTGATCGAGCACGGCATCGCTGGCGGAATCAGCCAGGATCCGCAGGGCCTGCGCCCGGACGACCGGGTCCTCATCCCCGAAGGCGCGCTCCGCAGCGGCCCGAAGCGAGGGGTCTCCGGAAGGGGCACTGCTCTCCCACGCGACGAGGGCCGAGGCCCGGGTGGCGGCGTCGGCCGAATTCAGGCCCGAGCGAAAACCCGCCGGATCGACCCCCGGCATCGCCCCCCACCCCTCGAGGGCGGCGAGGCGGTCGAAGCGATCGCGGGAAGCGAGCCAACTCCCAGCACGCAGGCCGAACGCTGCGGGATCCACCCGAGCGAGCGAGACCAACGCCGCGCGCCGCACGGCCCAATCGGCATGCACATCATCGACCAGCTCACGCAATGCCTCTCCGGCGAGCGCGCCCCCGACCCCACCGAGCGTGGTCGCGGCCACGATCCTGACGGTCCGATCGCGATCGCGCAGCAGGACGATGATCCGGTCGGCGAACTGGGAATCCGCGAAGGTGGCCACACTCCGCATCGCCGTGATGCGCACCCCGATCGACTCGTCGAACAACGCCTGGGTGAGCGCCTCGAGCATCGGCTCCGGTCGGGTCTCGGCACTGTCGGCCAGCCGTCGGGTGAGGGCCCGCAGCGCCTGCTCACGGACCAGCGGGGCCCGATCACGGGTCGCGGCGAAGAAGTCGTCAAGCGCGTCGGGGGCCCCGAGACGGGCGAGGGCATAGACCGAGCGCCAGCGCAGGTCCACGCCGGTGTCACGCGTGAACCGTCGCAGCGCATCGACCGGCGCCTCCCGACCGAACCGCCACGCCTCCAGCACCGCCGCGGGCATCATGGCATCGCGGCGCTCGGGGGGGAGGTTGCCGACGCCGCCCACCACATCGGTGATCAGTTGGGCCGCCTCCGAGCCGCCGATCCGGGCGAGGGCGATCGCCGCCTCGGAGAGCGACAGCGACGTGAGGTCGTCGCTGGCGCGGATCCGGTCGCTGATCAGCGCCACACCGCGCGAGTCCCCGATCAGGCCGAGGGCGAAGATGGTTTCGGTCACCACCGCTGGCTCGCGATCGTAGAGTCGCGGCTCGATGAGGGAGAGACCGGTGGGATCCCCGATGCGGCCGATCGCCAACACCGTGATCCGCCTGACGAAGGGGTCCGGATGCTCCAGCGCCGGGGCCAGGACGGCCACGTCGAGCACCCGCCGGTCCTCGGTCATCAAGACCGGCGCGAGCACCTCCACCAGCGCCGGGTCCTGCGCCTGCAGGGCGGGAGCGATCAGGAGGGCAGCCAGCGACAGCAGTTCGGAGGGTCTCACAGGCGCACCGGATCGGGAATCGGGGAGAGACGTTCGGCCACCGCATCGGGCAACCGGGAGAAGGCAAAGGTGGCGTCGGTCACCAACAACGCCGTGGAGGCGGTGAGCAGCAGCTCACCACGTTCGGCGTGCTCGACCGCGTAGCCGAAGGTGACCCGCCGGGAGGCACACTCGCGCACCCAGGTACGAATCCGGACCGGGTCGTCGTATCGGGCGGCACGCCGGTAGCGCAGGGTCGCCTCGGAGACCATCAAGCGCAGCCCGAGCGCCTCCAGTTCACGATAGCTCATCCCGGTGCGCCGGAGGTACTCGGTGCGGGCAATATCGAGCCAGACCAGGTAGCGGGCATGGTAGACCACCCCCATCTGGTCGGTCTCGGAGTAATTCACGCGGTGGGTCGTGACAGAGACCCCGCCGGTCTTGGTTGCCTCATCCCGGTTCATCCGTCACCTTTCGCGCCGTGAGCGACTCCAGATTGGTGGTGGTCGCGGATGCCCACCTCGGGGCGGCCCCAGTGGCCGATGAGGAGGCGTTCCTGACCTTCCTCGACACGGTTCCCGCCCCTGGGGACACCCTGCTCCTCGCCGGAGATCTATACGACTACTGGTTCAGCTACCGCAAGCTGATTCCCCGTCGGAATTTCCGGGTGACGGCGGCCCTGACGACCCTCGCTCGCCGGATTCCCATCGCCATGATCGGCGGCAACCACGATCGCTGGGGCGACAGCTTCTGGGAACAGGACGCCGGGATCCGCTTCGCCCCACACCGATTGCGTCTTGACCATCCCCTGGGCACCGTCCTGGCCATCCACGGGGACGGCCTCCACGAGGAGCGGCCCGGGGCGAGTTGGATGCACAAGGTGACCTCGATGCCCTCGGTCATCGCGCTCTACCGCTTCCTCCACCCCGACCTCGGCTTCTGGATCGCTGACCGGATGGGGCACAACCTCGATCACGGTGTCGAGCACCCCGAAGAGGTCACCGCGGCAGCCGACCGCCAGCAGCGCTGGGCGAGCAACGCCCTCCAAGAGGACCCCGACCTTGCCGTGATCGTCATGGGCCACACCCATCGCGAGGCGGCGGTGGAGGTCAGCCCGGGCCGCTGGTACCTCAACCCGGGTGCCTGGCTCGACGGCCACCGCTACGCCACGCTCACGCGGGACGGCGCCTCCCTGCATCGCTTCGGCTGACTCAGCTGGTGGCCAGCGCCACCAACTCCACCTCATCGAGCGATCGGCCGGTGAAGACCGCCCCCAGCCGACCGAACCGTGCCACGTCGTCGGTCGCCGCCCAGCGATGGACCGGCGTCGCGCCGGGCGCGGCGGCGAGCCCCGTGTTGGCCAGCACCTCGGCCAGGTCATGGGCGGTCTCCTCGGCGGAGTCGATCAGCGAGACCCCCGGACCCAGCACCTCCGCCAAAAGCGGCTTGAGCAGCGGGTAATGCGTGCAGCCGAGCACCATGGCGTCGACGTCATCACTCCTGATCGGAGCCAGGTACTCCTCGGCCACGAGACGAGCCGCCGGATGATCGAACCACCCTTCCTCGACCAACGGCACGAAGAGCGGGCAGGCCTGCTCGACGATCCGGAGATCGGCCCGCCGGGCCAGCAAGGCACGGCGATAGGCCCCCGAGGCGATCGTCCCTGAGGTGCCGATGACCGCCACGACGCCACCGCGGGTCGCCGCCACCGCCGCCCGCGCCCCGGGCTCCACCACACCGATCACCGGCACCGGCGAGGCCGCCCGAAGCGACGCGAGGGCGTGCGCCGTCGCCGTGTTGCAGGCCACCACGACCGCCTTCACGCCCTGGGCAACCAACCACTCGAGGATCTCGAGCGAGTACCGCTCGACCGTGGCCGGCGACTTGGGACCGTACGGTACCCGTGCGGTGTCGCCGAGATAGACCGTCGACTCATCGGGCAACAGCGCGTGTATCGCGCGGACCACGGTGAGCCCCCCGATCCCGGAGTCGAAGATGCCGATCGGTCCGGCACGCATCAGCGGGGCATCGGCAGGGCCAGCCCGTAGCCGGTGCGGCCCCCGGGAAGTGCGCGCGCCGTCAGGTCGCCGGGGAAGTCGAAGAGGTTGGCCGAGACGAACGCCTCCAGGCCGCTGAAGAGGTGATTGACCCCCATCAGGACGAACCAGTCTTGGCGTTCGCGGCGCTTGTCATCGAT
>JAHEFN010000322.1 GCA_024640185.1 Gemmatimonadota bacterium
ATCATTCTCATGGAAATGCTCTTCGAGATCTATGAGAAGACGGTCAAGGCGCCACGGGGTGTCAACCTCATCAACTCCAATGACCTCTATCGCGAGGTCCGGGAAATCGTCGCCGACGAACGCGAGGTCACCATCCAGTACCTTGGACTCGCCGGCAGGTTCGGCTGGCAGAACGTCCTTGAGAAGATGCTCAATGAGCACGACCCCGATTCGCTCGCCGAGAAGGTGCGCTTCGACATCGAGGTCGCGCTGCTCGATCCGGCAATGTGCACGCCTGAAGACCCAACCTTCGGCAGGTTCGAGATGGCGGGAGCGATTGCCCGGCAGGTCGCCCGGCGGGCGGCAGCGATCGCTGCACTGCCCAACCCCTCGCGCCTGTCGCTCTACCACTACACCCACATGCCCAACATGATCGGCATGCTGATCAACGGAAACTACCTCTTCCTCACCTACTGCTACTGGGAACACCAGCACGATGGCCTCACCCTCAGGGCCGGTGGGTCGGATTACTTCGTGTACGACAAGGGTGACGACTTCGGCGGGCAGGAATGCATCGCGCGATTCCAGGGGTGGTTCGACTTCATCCGGGAATCCGGGCGGAAGGTCGACCTCTCGGAGTCGACTCCCGGATGATTGCGGCAGAGGTGGCCAGCGGGGGCCCCACCGTTCATCGACACCGGTTCACGATCGCCAGAGCATTCGCCACCGGCCGCTCGCCGGTGGTGTCGGAGGTGCGGTTGACCACCTCGAACCCCGCGCGACGTCTCACGACCATGGCGGTCGATCCGCCGCCGTCGAGGTTGAGGGCGTCGGTTGCCCCGAGCCGCAACAGCAATGCTGCCAGCTCCTGCAGGGTCATCCCCACACTCCATCCCGGCTGACGACCATCGACGGTCACCAGCAACAATCGACGACCACCCGCGGTGATACCCACCGCGGTCCTCGGATGACGCACCGGAGCGAAGCCCGCCCCTCCGGCCCTGTCGAGGTCACCAGCCAGGACGGAGTCGGTGATCAGGACCGGAAATCCTCCGACGGCTTCCCGCGGCATCACCGGCGACAAGCGGACCATCCACGACACGTCGGCGGCGCTGTGGATCGTGCCCCGGATCCGCCCGACGCTGGCCGAGTCCACCACCACCACGAGGCCCCGCACCGGGATCGCGATCGCGGTTTCCGAGGAGTCAATGCGCTCCACTCGACTCGGTGCGCCATCGATCGAGATCGCCCAAGAGCCCGGCCCGGGGTCGACCGTCGGCCCCCAGCCACGATCGAAGATCCCCACGCCGTCGATCCCCGGTCGGTTCCATCTGACCACCTGAAGCGTGTCGGCTCCGATCGCGAGACTCCCCTCGACGGCCAAGTGCCCGATGGTGGCCATCCCCGCAGCATCAAACCAGATCGCCGGTCGTGACTGGGGACCAGTCAGGAGCCGACCGCCACTGACGTGTGGCCCAACCGGGACACCGGGGGGCGCAAAGAGAAAGAAGTCCGCGTTCACCGCACCGATCACCGGGAATGCCGCGGTGTCGGCCAGGGCCTGCACCAGCGCCGAGGTCGTCGCCCTGCCGATGGCCTGGCCGCTGGCCTTCATCGCCACTGCACTCCAGCAGGCGTCGCGATCGACCTCGAGAATATCGATGGCCCACGGACCCGTGCCATCGTCGACGTGGCGGTAGCTGAGCCCCGGGGCGAGGAGTCCCCCTCCCGGGGCAGGTAGCGGCGCGGGTCCCGAGCGACCCGCACCACAGCCGGCGAGGGCGAGGGCGAGGAGCACCCCAACACCGTGTCGCGTCACCCCCCACCCTCCCTGCTCGCTGGTCTCCGGTCCCCGGACTCCATTCTCCGTCACGGCACCAGCGACGCCGGCTTCGGCTTGAGCATGAACAACCCCTCCTGCATGCTCGAGACAATCACCGTGCCGCTCTCGAAGAACGGGAATGCGGTCCAGGCACCGTAGAAGCCGGCGGCATTTCCCTGATAGGGCGTCGTATCGAAGTGACCCACCTGCACTGGATTCACCGGATCGGAGACATCCCAGATGCGGAGGCCCGACTGGTAGTTGGCCTGGTAGAGGCGGTTCCCCTTGACGTACATGTTGTGGTCGGTCGAGGCATCATCACCGAAGAACTCACCGACCATCACGGGGTCGTCCAAGTCGGTGACATCGAAGATCACCGTTCGGGTCCGATTGGCCGTTCCCACCAGTTCATCGAGCTCGTCGTTGAGGTAGTAGTAGTGCTTGTCCTCCGTCAGCCAGCCCTGGTGGATGTAGGCCTGACCCGGGAAGCCGGCTCGCGATATCGGCCTTGGGTTCGCCCTGTCGGTGACGTCCACGATGCGGAGTGCCGTCTCGTTGGCCGCGAAGCAGATCCCTCGCCCCTGATGGTCGGCATCCGGCCCGTCGTAGGTGACACATTGAGCGTCGTGCGTACGGCCCGGGGCAACCAACCCCTCGCTGTCGGTGTAGCACCCGGCAAAGGCCGGAGCCTTCGGTGTGCTGATATCGACCATGTGGAGGCCGCCGCCGCAGGTTTCGCCACCCGAGGAGGCCGCCACCGGAATCGCCAGTGCACCGACGGTATCGATGATCAGGTTGTGCGCCGAGGCGATGCCGTGATAGATCGTGTCGGCGGTGAACGACTGCCCAGCCGTCGCACCACGGAGGCGCGTCAGGTCGAAGACCACCAGGCCATGGTCGCCGGCCCCGTCGCCGGTCATGTAGGCATGATTGCTGTACACCTTGATGTCGCGGGCGCCACTGGGATTGGCGGGAAGGTCACCCACCACCTTCGGCGAGGCGGGGTCACTGATGTCCACGAAGACCAGTGCCCCCGTCCGCCCGACGAGGGCGTACTCACGCCTGGTGACCGGGTCGGTCCAGCCCCAGATGTCGC
>JAHEFN010000323.1 GCA_024640185.1 Gemmatimonadota bacterium
AAAGCCGGGTCCACGGGAGAGCCGGTCCGTCGCCACCAGCCCGGCACCCACCGCGGTGATGCCGAGGGTGAAGAGCCCGGCCACCAGGGCCTGGGCAACCGGACCGAGTTCGAGGAACCAGGCGGTCATGATCCGCGGCCGTTCATCCGACCCGAGTGATCAGGACACCGGCGGTGTGCTCCATGGTCTGGTCCACCTACGGTCTCGGCTGAAACGTCGCGTCATTCCCGGCAAAGTCCCACATGAACGGTGGCTCGGCCTCGCAGGCGCGCACCACGGCGTAGAGCTGCCCCCGATGGTGGGTGAACTCGTCGTTGAGAATCACCATCGCAAAGTGACCCGGGAGCTCCATCCCCCACGGATTGTTGACCGTCCCGGCGAGCTTGGTGTCGTCCACCTTGGCGACGGCGGCAGCAGCCCGGTCCCAGCACTCGCGGGCGAAGGCGAGGACCTTCTCCTTGGAATCGAGTCCGGCCGCGACGGCATCCTCCCCGACTTCGCCTCGATGGATCGTCCCCGACGCGACCCCCTCCGCGATGTCGCGGACAATGCTGCCGGACGTGTGCGCCACCAACTCGGCTGGCGTCCGCATCCCCGCTATGGGGTGGGCGGCGAACTGGTCGGCCGGGATCGCCTCGAGCACGCGAAGGTAGATGCCGTACTTGGCGCGGACGTGGTCCCACATCGGGTTGAGCCACTGCGTGTTCATCGTTCCTGCTCCGTTCGGGTCCAAGGGTCTCCAAGAATGCGAATCATGCGACGGTCGGCGACGGATTGCCATGCGACGATCCACAAGAGCACCGGAAGCCGCGGGGTTGGCGGTGCCCTCCCGCCGACGCGACCGCATCCCGGACGCCATCCACGGTCCGCGGCGTTGAGGATCGCGCCGCCGGCCTGCGCATCGCCCACCGGCACTCCCGCGGGCAGCACGCCGATGGGGGTCGGGAGTCGATCCAGCCTCGAGACGTGAGGTGAGGATCCCGGAACAGCGCACAGGATGAAGGTTTTCCACAACGCGGATCCGTCAGTGCTGGATCGCAGGATGCTCAGAAGTCGCTGGATGAGGCGACTCCAAGAGGAGGCATACCAAGCACTTCCACGCCCTGTCCACAGACGGGAAGCGCCGGCGATCCCACTACACCACCCAGTGGTGTCCCGGTGGCTTCGCTCCCTCAGTTGCCGTCCGAGGTGCCCCGGGTCGAGAGCCCGAAGGGGAGATAGGCGGGGCACCGCGAGACAAGGCTGGTCAGCGCGAAGACCACCGCCACCACACCGAGCCCCAGTGCCAGCTTCCCGCCAATCCGGCCCGTGAAGTAGAGCAACGCGATGACCGCGGCGACCACGAAGCGGAGGGTGCGGTCCAGAGAACCCATGTTCGGCGTCATTGTTGCCTCCAGAAAGTGAGCTCAGGGATGTCGAACGGTACTGACTGCGGCGGGTTCCCGGAAGGCACGGCGGACCAGGCCATCGACCTCAGGGCACCTGTCGGTACCCTGGATGGTTGATCGGGCCCTCGTCACTCAGGGCCGCCGAGAGGACCGGATCGCGGAGCAGGTCGAGGAGGTCGTGTTCTACCCCATCGACCCACACTCGCCGAGCCACCAGCCGGATGCCGTGGGAGTAATCAACGTGATCCTGGGTGTGCCCCACCCAGAGCGGTTGGACCGGTACTCCGGTGGGGAGGTGCCAACCGTAGATCGCCACCCGGTTGGGGAGCGAGTCGAGCAGGTGACTGAGCACCACATCCTTCTTGTGCCCGGCCACCAACGCACCGAGCGGAGCGGCACTCCCCGTCCGCCGCTTCAGCACGGTCGCCATGTGCTCGGCGAAGACCGGCACGGTGACCATCGCGGCACTCGGGGCGATCGAATCCGGCCCGGGTCTCACGGCAGCCTGGCGCCAGATGGCGTCCACCATCGGCGGCGTCGGCAGTGAGGTGTGAGTGAGGTCGGCGAGGCGCTGGGCCGTCTGAGGCGAGAGCGGCATCAGGAACCAGTCGGTGTCGGAACCGACGGCGAGGTAGTCGGGCGCCGCCCAGAAGGTGACGGTCACATCGCTGCCAGCGACAGTCCGGGTCATGTCGACCCGCACCATCTCCCGCAACCACGAGGGCACGTTGCCGCTTGCGATCGCGGCATACACCACCCGCTCACGGGCCTCGAGATCGAGGTTGGCCACCGCGGCGGCAATGGCGGTCCCACCGGGCGCCCCACCCGGCCGCGGTGGCAGGGCGAGGGTCTGGGCTGCAGCATGGATGGCCGCCCCCTCCGGCACCGGAGGCCCTCCCTGCCCTGCGACGACGGCAACGGGGAGCAGGACACCGAGGGAAAGGCGTGGGAGAAGTGCAGCAAACCTCATCGTCCGCCTACCGGCTCCGCATGCTGTGGCTGCCGCCCTTCTGGGAGCGCACCGTGACCGTGAACGGCCCGTTGCCCCTCACGATCCACTTGACCCGCTCGATTCCGCGCCCGCTGATGTTGCGGAGCTCGAGCCGAGCCGGGTTGCGTTCCTGTTCAACCGACTCGCCGGTGCGGTCGTTGGTGATCCGATACCCACTGATGACCGTTCCTCCCGTGAGCGTCACCATGTCAGGCGGCGAGATCTTGAACTGCAGGTCCTGGGCGGTGTGGGTCGGCACGATCCGCCGGTTGGCGATGATGGCTGTGACCTCGGTCAGCCCGTTGCCGAGTGATCGGGTGGCGATCGAATCGACCTCCACCTTCGGCAGGTGCCACGCCTGGAACATCGTGAACGCCATGTTCCGGTGCGCCTCGGCGCGGAGCAGGAACCCGGGCTCCGCTCGTCCGAAGGTCTTCTTGAAGCCACCGACCTCGATGTCGCCGTACTGCGGATGCTTGAATGGTTTCCAGTCCACGAAGGCGTCGCCG
>JAHEFN010000063.1 GCA_024640185.1 Gemmatimonadota bacterium
CACCCGTTCGCCACTAACCTCAGGAAGCAAGCTTCCATCGGTTCGTTCGACTTGCATGTGTTAAGCACGCCGCCAGCGTTCGTCCTGAGCCAGGATCAAACTCTCCAATGGAGACTTCGATTGTGTAGCTCTAAGACCGAACAACTGGTATTCAATTGTCCGGATTGGTCTTTCAGTTTTAAACCCTCCGCGTCTCCGCTGAACCGGAGTCACGTCACAGGGTCCGCACTTGCCGACTTCTCCCAAAACATCACTTATCAAAGAGCGATACTGATTACGGTCGGCGACCAGTTTCGTCGCCAGCCCCCAATATTACTACCCTCATGCTGACGGGTCAAGGGCTGGATCAACCTCATTTGCAAACCGGGACCGCGACCGCCCCCAGCCCAGAAATGCCCGGCTGGAGAGGGACCGCAAGTCTAGACATCACAGCGAATTGGCGCAACCCCCACTGTCGATCTCATCCGGGGAGTTGGGTCCGGCCACCCGAGAAAAGTGGGGGGCGGTCCTGGCGCCAACTCCGCGGCGCCCTGACCACCCCCCATCCAGCCCTTGCCCGGGACCCAACAGGCGCTGGATCCTGCCCCGTCTAGCTGGTGGGCGGCGCGAACCCCTCGCCCTGCTCCAGCCAGCTCCGGAAGTACCCCTCGTCCTCGAAGGCCATCGCCGGCTTGGCCACCTTGAGGGCCCGGAAGGAGTCCATCATGACCGCCAGCTCCTCGGTGGCCTTGGCCCCGATGCTGGCCTCCATCTTCCCGGGATGCGGCCCATGGGGTAACCCGTCGGGGTGGTGCGTGATCGAGCCGTACTCGATGCCCTTCCGCGACATGAACTCGCTCGAGGCGTAGAAGAGCACCTCGTCGGAGTCGACGTTGCTGTGGTTGTAGGGTGCCGGGATGGCATCGGGGTGGAAATCGTAGGGCCGGGGACAGAAGGAGCAGATCACGAAGCCATCGCCCTGGAAGGTCTGGTGCACCGGGGGCGGCTGGTGGATCCGGCCGACGATCGGCTCGAAATCGTGGATATTGAAGGCCCAGGGATAGAAAAAGCCGTCCCAGCCCACCACGTCGAGCGGGTGGTGGTCGAGCACCAGCTCATTGATGGCGTCGTATTGCTTGACGTAGATGGGGAATTCCCCCTTCTCGTCGTGGACCTCCAGCTCCAGGGGCCGCCGGATGTCGCGCTCCGAGAAGGGCGCCCCCTCGAGGAGCTGGCCGTACTCATTGCGATACCGGCTGGGGGTACGGACATGCCCCCGACTCTCCATCACCAGCAGCTTGAGCTGGCTCTTCCCCGTCTCGAAGCGCCAGCGATGGGTGATGTTCCGGTGGACCACCACGTAATCGCCACTGCGGAACGGCAGGCGGCCGAAGACCGACTCGAGGTGCCCCTCCCCCTCGGCGACGTACACCACCTCATCGGCCTGCGAGTTCCGCCAGAAGAACGGATCCTCCCGGTCGGGCTCCACGTACCACATCGAGATGTCGTCGTTGAAGAGCATCGGCACCCGGTCCATCGTGGCGGACCCCCCCTTGGGGGCGCTGGCCGTCCGGAAGTGTCGGTGACGCAGCGAGGTCTCCTCATCGGCCACCAGGCGGACGTCGGCCACCCGCCTGGCAGAGACGACCGTCGTGGGGGCGTGGGTGTGGTAGAGCAGCGACGAGGTGCCCACGAACCCCTCGTGCCCCATCAGCTCCTCGTTGTAGAGGCCGCCGTCGGGGCGCCGGAACACCGTATGCCGCTTGCGAGGCATCTCGCCGAGCGTGTGATAGATCGGCATCAGAGGTTCCCCCGGCGGGCCTGTTCCCGCTCGATCGCCTCGAAAAGGGCCTTGAAGTTCCCGGCCCCGAAGCTCTTGGCCCCCTTGCGCTGGATGATCTCGTAGAAGAGCGTCGGCCGGTCCTGCACCGGCTTGGTGAAGATCTGCAGGAGGTAGCCCTCGTCATCGCGATCGACCAGGATGCCGAGCTCGCGGAGCGGCCCGAGGTCCTCATCGATGTCACCCACCCGGGAGTGCACGGCGTCGTAGTACGCACTCGGCACGGTCAGGAATTCGACCCCCCGAGAGCGGAGCTCACGCACCGTGCTGATGATGTCATTGGTGGCGATCGCCACGTGTTGCACACCCGGCCCGTGATAGAAGTCGAGATACTCATCGATCTGCGACTTCTTGCGGCCCTTGGCCGGTTCGTTGATCGGGAACTTGATCCGGCCGTTGCCGTTGCTCATCACCTTGGACATCAACGCCGAGTACTCGGTCGAGATGGCCTTGTCATCGAAGGTGAGGATGTTGGTGAAGCCGAGGACGTCCTCGTAGAACTTGACCCAGGTGTTCATCTTGCCGAGTTCCACGTTGCCGACACAGTGATCGACATACATCAGGCCGGTGCCGCGCGGCACGAAGGGGGTGCTCACTGCCTCGTATCCGGGCCGGAACAGGCCGTGGTACCCCCGTCGTTCGACCAGCGAGTGGATCGTGTCCCCGTAGGTCCGAATGGCGGCGACCACCAGCTCGCCATCGGCATCGCTCGTCACGGTCGGCTCGCCGGCCGAGATCGCGCCGCGCTCGATCGCGGTGGCATAGGCCGCCCGGGCATCATCGACCCAGAAGGCGATGTCGCGGACGCCGTCACCATGCCGTCGCACATGTTCGGCGATCTCACCGTCGGGACCGAGCGGTGAGGTGAGCACAAACCGCAGCTTGTCCTGGACCAGCAGGTAGGAGCAGCGATCGCGGATGCCGGTCTCGGGCCCCTGGTACCCCACCAGTTGGAAGCCGAAGGCGGCGCGATAGAACACCGCCGACTGCTTCGCATTGCCGACCCAGAACTCGACGTAGTCGGTTCCGTTGATCGGAAAGGCGTCGTGCGTCTCGGCAGTGGCGGACGTGGGAACGGTCGATGTCATGCGGGAACTCCTCCTTCGGATGATCGGGGCTCGGGACGGGTCAACCTCCCCTGCCCCAACCCGGATCGGTGCGTCGGTGACCGGCACGGGCCTCGCGACGGCTCACGCCGGCGCCGCATCGAGAAAGCTCTGCAGGTCGGCCTCGGCGATGGCCGGCTCGCCCGGTGACACGTTGTCGAGGCGCCCCTCCCGGACCCACTCGACCAATCGGCCGACTTCGGCAAAGAGGTGATCGAAGGAGTCGACAACGAAGAGAAGCGGCTGGTAGTGATCGATTTCGAAGTACTGGTTGACCACCCACTCGAGCTGGAACGGCACCCGTTGCACCTCCGGCGACTCGAGCGAATGGGAGATCTCCCCGTAGGAGGAGAGCAACCCGCTGCCGTAGACCGAGAGGCCCCCGGGGCCGCTGCCCTTCATCAGGCCGAACTCGATCGTGAACCAGAAGAACCGCGCCATCGCCTTCATCACGCTGGTCAACCGGCGAATCCGTTCGTGCGGATCGGCAATCGACCCGGCACGCTCTGCGGCCGTGCGGGCACAGTCGCCGAAGAGCACCAGGGTGTCGGCAAAGGCGCGGTCGGTGTGCATCGGCACGTGACCGGCGATGTCGTGGAAGATGTCGGGCTCGGGGAGGTAATCGAGGACCGCCCCGTCGCGAATGGTGATCGTGGTCGGGAAGGCCCGATTGCGGAGGCAATCGAAGAACTTGTAGGAGGGGACGTAGCCGCTGACCGCCTTGGCGCGAAAGCCGGTCAGTGGTGCCATGAACTTGTTGACGTCCTCGAGCCGAGGGACCCGGGTGGGGTCGAGATGCAGCGTGGCGAGCCCCTCCTGGAACTTCGGATTGGCGTAGCGGTCCCACCGCTCGGTCATCCGGCTGTACAGGCGTGCCCACACCTCGTGGTTCGCCTCGGTGTACAGCTCATACGGCTGTGCGATGTAGAGCTGGCCGGCCGCCTGCGCCTGTTCGATGAAGGGCGACTTGGTGGTTGTCAGGCCAGCGGGGATGTCGGTCGATGTCGATGCCATCATGCCCTCCCGAGTGGATCCCCAAACTTAATCCCGTCAGTCGCGCAGCTCGTCCATCGCCCGGAATTGCTCCAGTGCCTCCGGATTGGCCAGCGCGCCCACGTTGCGCACCTCCCGACCCTCGACCAGATCCCGGACCGCGATCTCACTCAGCTTCCCGCTGCGGGTCCGGGGCAGATCGCTGACCTCGAGGACCAGTCGCGGGACGTGATGGGGTGAGGCGCCGGTTCGCACCCTACGGCGGATCCGGTCGCGCAGGCCTTCATCGAGGGCCACCCCTGGACGGAGCCGGACGAAGAGCACCACCCGTACATCCCCCTCGGCCCCACCGGGGATCCGTTGGCCGATGACCAACGATTCCAGCACCTCGTCGATGGCCTCGACCTGGCGGTAGATCTCGGCAGTCCCGATCCGGACCCCGCCGGGGTTGAGGGTGGCATCAGAGCGCCCCGAGATCAGGAACCCACCGGTGGCCGTCCGGGTTGCCCAGTCGCCCTGGCACCAGACGCCGGGAAACGCCTCGAAATAAGCGGCCCGGTAGCGCGCCCCATCGGCATCGCCCCAGAAGGCCACCGGCATCGACGGGAAGGCCACGCGGCAGATCAGCTCTCCCGGTTGATCGATCGGCTGGGGCTGGCCGTCTGCCCCGACCACGCCGACCGCCATGGCGAGGCCGGGGCCCTGGATCTCACCGCGGTGGACGGGCTGCAGCGGGTTGCCAAGCACAAAGCAGGAGACGATGTCGGTCCCGCCGGAGATACTCGCCACCTGCACCCCGGAGCCGAGGGTGCGACCGACCCAGTCGTACGATTCTGCCGCCAGCGGCGACCCGGTACTGAGGATCGCCCGCAGTCGGCCGAGCTCGCGTCCCCCGCCCCGTGGCTCGAGTCCCAGCTTCTCGGCGAGGGCGAGGTACTTGGCGCTGGTGCCGAAGACCGCGACCTCCGCCTCATCGGCCAGCCGCCAGAGCAGATCCGGCTCGGCGGCCGGCATCGGGGCACCGTCGTAGAGCACGATCGGGTTGCCGCCGGCCAAGGCGGAGATCAGCCAGTTCCACATCATCCAGCCGCAGGTCGTGAAGTAGAACAGCCGCTCGGCGTCGGCCAGGTCGACGTGCAGGCGGTGCTCCTTGAGGTGCTGCAGCAGGGTGCCACCGGCACCGTGCACCAGGCACTTCGGGAGCCCGGTGGTCCCGGACGAGTAGAGGATGTAGAGCGGATGGTCGAACGGCAGCCGCCGGTACGCCGGCACCGCATCCCCCGGGGTCGCCACCAGATCGTCCCAGTGGCTGAGCCGGGGGTCGTCGGGGGCGCCCTCGCCGAGGTGGTGGACCATCACCACGTGACGAAGGGAGGGAAGCCGGCGGCAGAGCTCGGCGGCGCGGCCGCTGCACTCGTGGTCGGTGCCGTTGTAGCGATACCCGTCGGCAAAGATCAGCACCACGGGTGCGGTCTGGCCGAAACGATCGACGATGCCGTCGACCCCGAAGTCCGGCGAGCAGGAGGTCCAGATCGCCCCGATCGCCGCAGCGGCCAGCGCCGCGATGACGGCCTCGGGAATGTTGGGCAACCACCCGGCCACGCGGTCGCCAGGCTCGACCCCCATCGCCCGGAGTCCTCGAGCCACGGCGGCCACCCGACGGCGGAGTTCGTCGCGTGACAGCTCACCGACCGCGCCGCGCTCATCCCAGCGCACGATCGCCGCCGCCTCACCGCCATGCTGGAGGAGGTTCTCCGCGAAGTTGAGCCGGGCAGTGGGGAACCAGCGCGACTCCCCGTCGCCTGGTGGTCGCATCTCGGCCCCATCGGGCAGGAACGAGCCATCGCCCCGCTCGCCGACGACGCCGAGCTCGGTCCAGATCGCCTCCCAGAAGGCCGCGGGCTGTTCCACCGACCAGCGGTGCAGTGCGGGAAACGCCTCGGCCCCCTCCACCGGCGGCAACAACACGCCCGCATCCCGCCGCCGCTGGTGGAAGCGGGCCATCGCCGACCGGCGGCGGCGAGCCGGGTCCGGCATCCAGCTGACCACCGCGCGGTCCGGCGCGTCGCTCACCGCCGCCTCAGGACGACGTCGTCACTGGTCACCTGTCGCCCGATCCCGAGATTCAGGGTCTGCTCGCGATACCCGGTCGCCACGACCCGAACCACCTGGGTGCGGCACTTTTCGAGCAGCTTGGGGTCGAATTCCAGGCGATAGCGTCCGGAACCGTCACTGAACGTGGCGAACGGGGCCCCAAGGATCTGCAAGTGGGCTCCAGCGAGCGGTCGACCGCGCTGATCGAGCACGACACCGATCACCGAGGCGAGCACCGGCGTCCCATCGGCGTTGGTGCCGAGATCGGGGATCTGCACGCACTGGCCCGAGGCCTGGGGGAACGACTGCCGCCAGCCGCGCGAGTCGCTGTTGCTGATCCCGGTGCGCCCCATCGCCCCGACGGCCGCGCCGGCTTCGGCGGCACCCTGCGGCGGGGGCCCTTCGGCGCCGGTCGCCACGCCAGGGAACGGCGACGTCGGGGAGCCGAGGATCCGGCCGCTGGCGGCAACGTCGGCCGGCGTCGGGATCCGGGTGGCCTCCTCGGTGTCCTGCGGATTGCGCTCGGGGAGCGGGTCGTTGGTCGGCAGGTTCGGCGGATTCTCCAACTCCGGCGGTGGCTCCTCCGGCCCCTGTTCGCGGGGGGGATCCTCCGGACGGTCGCTGTCGGGGCCGAGCAGCACCGGCTCCTCCGGGAGCGGCTGCGACGGCGGCGGCGGCGGGGCATCCGCCCGCTGCGGCTCCTGAAATGCCACTCGTGGATCGAGCGCCACGGGCTGTCCGGTCTCGGCCTGCGGCGGGGGCGCGATGTTTTCGGATGCCATCGGGCGGAGGAGCACCGCCAAGATCACCAACGCATGAGCCACCAGGCTCGTCAGGAGCGCCCTGGTGTCCCGGGAATCGTCCCCGACATGGGTGTGAACCTCGTACGGCTCAAGAATCTGCACGGCTACAGTCTAGCGGGATCGAGCCGCGGCCGAGATGGCCGGGGAGCGGGGGACGCTGGTGGGAGGCGGCTGGACGCCGCGAATCGCTGCCATAGGGTGACGGCCTGTCCTCGCCTATCGTACATGGATGATGCCACTCCC
This sequence comes from Gemmatimonadota bacterium, assembly GCA_024640185.1. Taxonomy (GTDB): domain Bacteria; phylum Gemmatimonadota; class Gemmatimonadetes; order Gemmatimonadales; family GWC2-71-9; genus Palsa-1233. Next base: position 7,059 of record JAHEFN010000063.1, read on the forward strand.
CTCCGAGGTCCCAGCCCTGATCGTCGGTGCCGGCCCCATCGGCCTGGCCTGTGCCATTTCGGCCCGCCGGCGGGGCCTCGAGGCCCTCGTCATCGACAGCGGTCCGATCGCCAACGCGATCAGCCAGTACCCGATCGGCATGACCTTCTTCACCACCCCGGAGCGGCTCGAGATCGGTGATCACCCGCTGACCTGCAGCGGTCAGAAGGCCAGCCGCGAGGAGGCGCTCGCCTACTACCGTGGCGTGGCGCGGGCCGAGCAGCTGGCCATCGCCCCCTACTGCCGCTTCGTCGGGGCTGAGCGCACCCCGGATGGCTTCGCCTGCGTCGTCGCCACCCGACTCGGGGAGGTGACCATCCGGACCCCTCGACTCGTGCTGGCCACCGGCTATCTCGACCATCCCAACCTGCTTGACGTTCCGGGGGAGGACCTCCCACACGTGCGGCACCGGTTCGACGAGCCGCACATGACGACCGGACAGGAGGTGGTGATCGTCGGGGCCAAGAACTCGGCGGTCGAGGCGGCCCTGCTCGCCTACCGTGCCGGAGCGACGGTGACGCTGGTGCACCGGGGTTCGGCCCTCAAGGAGACGGTCAAGTACTGGCTGCGCCCGGACTTCCTCAATCGGGTCGCGGCCGGAGAGATCACCGCGCACTTCGACACCACCGTGCAGGCCATCAGCATGACCGGGGTCACGGTCCAGCACGCGGACGGCACCACCAGCGACCTCCCGGCTGACCGCGTCTATCTCCTCATCGGATACCACCCGGACTTCGCCATGCTCGAGTCGCTCGGCGTGGCACTCGATCCGGTCACCCGTCGCGCCACGATCAATCCCGAGACCCTGGAGACCAACGTGCCGGGACTTCATCTCGCCGGCAGTGTCGCCTCGGGCACCAAGATCTCCGAGGTGTTCATCGAGAATGGTCGCTTCGACGGCGAGAAGATCTTCGGCGATCATGCGAGTCAACGAGATGCCGACGCCCGATACGCTGCCAAGCCGAGGCCCACGGGGGAGTAGCCTCAGCCGAGGACTCGGCGGAGCGGCCGCCTGAGCGACACCCGGACCCTGAGCAACAGGATCAGGGCGACCGAGGAGAGTCCCAGCACCAGCCCCCACCAGAGCCCGACCGGACCGAGCGACGTGCGGAAGGCGAGATAGACCGATGTGCTGATCCCGATCCCGACGAAGCCCACCAGGTTGATCAGCATCGGCGCCGTGGTGTCGCCGAGCCCCCGGAGAATCCCGGCGGCGACGACCTGCAAGCCGTCGAAGACCTGGAAGATGCCGGCAATCGGCAGCAACACGGTCGCGAACGCGACGACCGCGGGATCGGTCGAATAGAGCGAGGCGAAGAAGTGGGGAACCAGCAGGAATCCCAGCGCGGTGCAGACCATGAACCCGGCCCCCACCCCGAGGGCCGCGGTCGCCGAGGCCCGCAGGGCCAGCGGATCCCCCCGCCCCACCGCACGGCCGACCAGCACGGAGGCGCCCATCCCCACCCCCATCGGCACCATGAAGGTCAGCGAGGCAAGGTTCAGCGCGATCTGGTGGCCGGCAACCGGGATCGTCCCGAAGGTGCCCATCAGCAGTGCCACCGCGCTGAAGGCGGCGAATTCGATCTCGATCTGGATTCCGATCGGCAAGCCAAGCCGGAAGAGGCGATAGAGTGCGCCGACCCGCAACGACTCGCGATGCCAGGGTCGGAGGGTGCCCATCAGTTCGCGATGCCCGAGCCGGAAGATGAGCAGCGCCATCAAGGTCCGTGACAAGGTGGTGGCCCAGGCGGAACCGGCGACGCCCATCGGCTCGATCCCCAGGCCCCCGAAGATCAACCAGCGATTCAGTCCGACGTTGACGATGTTGGCAATCACGATGGTCCAGACCACCGGGGCGACGCGATGCATCGCCTGCATCGTCTGACGGCCGACATTGAAGGCGAGGAACGGGAAGACCCCGGGCACCAGGATCAGGCAGTAGGTGCCGATCAGCGGCAGCACCTCGACCGGTTGACGGAGTGCCCGCAGGATCGGTTCGCCGATCGCCAGCAGCGCCATCACGGGGACCGCCAGCACCACGGCGAGCACCATTCCGCGTTGGACCGCCAGGGTCACCCCACGCTGATCGTCGGCACCGAGGGCCTGGGAGACGACGGGGTCGAGGGCCAGCAGGATGCCGACCCCCAGCATGATGATGCCATGGAAGTAGACGTTGCCGATCGCCACTGCCGCGAGCGCCTCGGCGGAAACCCGCCCCACCATCAAGGTGTCCACGGCGCCCATCAACATCATGCCGACGTTGACCGCGACGATCGGCAACGCGAGAGTGAGCAGGGGTCGCAGGGCACCACCGACCGATGTCGGCGTGGCCTCGGTCATTCTCCGGACGGCCCGTCGCGATTCGGTGCGGCCAGCAGTCGCTCGGCGAACTCGACCCGCTCGTGGAGCTCATTGACCTCGGTGCGCAGTTGGTCGAGCTCATCGAAGATGGAGCCCGCGGTGCTGGCCGGGATCAGCCGATCGGTCTCGGGGCCCCAGTCCGACACCAGCAACCCGTCGGCATCCCGAAATGACCCGGCGACAATCATGATGTTGTCGTAGAGCCACCAGATCCCCAACCCACCGAGGGTGAGCATCTGCAGGATGCCGCTCTGGATCCGACCGACATAGAACCGGTGGACGCCGAAGATGCCCAGGAAGAAGGCCAGCATCTGGGTGACAAGGCGGGACTTGGGTGAGGCGAAGAGGTCGTCGTTCATGGCAGCCCTGGGAAATGGAGTGCCCCCGGCAGGATTCGAACCTGCGACCATCGGCTTAGAAGGCCGGTGCTCTATCCAGCTGAGCTACAGGGGCGCATGCAGGAATGTAGCGCGGCCCCTGGGCCGGCGGC
>JAHEFN010000064.1 GCA_024640185.1 Gemmatimonadota bacterium
TGAGTGGAATCACCCGGGCACTGCCGTCGGCCCCCCGCACCGTGAGCGGCAGGGTCTGCAGGTCCAGCGCGCGGGACCGGGCACTCGGGGCAAGCCGGACCCGAACGTCGCGGGTCTCCCCCGTCGGATCGACCCAATCGCCGGCGTCGATGCCGGCAAAGGCTGGCCGCATCGCCTGGGCCACCTGACCCGCGGAGAGACCGAGGGCCGCGGCCTGACCGCGGTCGATCTCCACGGTCAACTCCTCCCGGGCCCCTCGGACGGAGAGACCGACATCGACCGCTCCGGGGACCGTCTTGGTCCGCTCCGCCGCCTCGGTGGCCAACTGGGTGAGCACGCCGGCGTCCGGGCCGCGAATCTCCAGCTGCAACTCCTTGTTGGCCCCCTCAAAGCCGCTCGTGAAGACGGCGACCTTCACCCCGGCGACCGCGGCGAACTCCCGGCGCAGCTGGGCGCCAAGTTCGGCCTGGGAGATCGACCGATCGGCCTTCGGGGTCAGCTTCAGGAACAACTGGGCCTGATCGACACCGGGTGTACGCATCGGAATCGCGTTGCCGATGGTGACGTAGGTGTAGGCGACCTCGGGATGTGATCGGGCGATCGCGGCCACGGCCTCGGCACGCTCACGGGTGTAGGCCAGGTTGGCGCTGGGTGGTGCCTCGATGATCACCTCCATCTCGGAACGATCCGAAACCGGGACGAATCCGACACCACCGAACGCGCTCTGCAGCGCCAGCGCACCAACGAACGATCCGACCGCCAGCACCACCATGGCGAGGCGGTGATCGAGCGCCCAACCGATCAGCCGGGCGTAGTCCTCGGTGCGCCGGTCGAACCAGTGATTGAAGCGGTCGAGGAGCCGGGTGATCCAGCTCTTCTCATGCTCCTCGACCTTGGGGTCCGGCCAGTAGGCAGAGAGCATCGGGTCGAGCGAGAACGACACGAACAACGACACCAGCACGGCACAGGCAATCGTGAGGGCAAACGGCTTGAACCACTGCCCGGAGATGCCGGACATGAAGGCGATCGGGATGAACACCGCCACGATGGAGAAGGTGGTGGCCGTCACCGCCAGACCGATTTCCGCGGTCCCCTCACGCGACGCCGTCAGGTGGTCCTTCCCCATCGCCACGTGGCGAACGATGTTCTCACGAACCACGATCGCATCATCGATCAGGATGCCGATCGCCAGCGAGAGTCCCAGCAGCGACATCGTGTTGAGGGTGAACCCGAAGGCCCACACCGCGATGAACGAGGCCAACACCGAGATCGGCAGCGCGAGGCCGGTGATGATCGTCGAGCGCCACGAGTTGAGGAAGAGGAACACCACCAGCACGGTGAGGATCGCGCCCTCGATCAGGGCCGACTGGACGTTGGCCACCGACCGCTCGACCCGGAACCCCTGATCCCGGACGATCTCGACCTGGGCGTCGCCGGGCAGCGTTGGGGCAAGCTGATCGAGCACCGCCTTGAGCCGGTCGACCACCTGGGTGGTGGAATAGCCCTTGGACTTCTTCACCTCGATGCCGATCGCCGACTTGCCGTTGAACATCGTGGCCGTTCGCTGCTCCTCAAACCCCTCGAAGACCTCCGCCACGTCGGCCAGCCGGACGAGGCGGCCACCACGCTCGGCCACCACGAGTTGCCGGAAGTCCTCGGGCCCTGCCAAGCGACCCTGCAGTCGGATCGAACGCTCCTCAAGCGGCGCATTGAGTCGGCCGACCGGCGCGGCGAGGTTCTCCGCGCCAATCGCCTGGACGATCTCGGCCACTCCCACCCCCGTCGCGGTCATCCGCGACGGCGAGAGTTGGACCGTCATCTCGGGGTAGGTGCCGCCGACCACCTCGACCTGCGCCACCCCGTTGACGCCACGGAGGGCGCTGACCACCATCGGGTCGGCGATCCTGGTCAGGGTCTGGGCGTCCATCGTGGCGGAGGTGAGCGAGAGCGAGAGGGCCGACTGGACCATCGGGTCGAACCGGGTGATGATCGGCTCCTCCATCTCCTGGGGCAGGTCGCCGCGGATGGTGCTGATCGCGTCCCGGACATCCTGCGACGCCTCGTTGACACCCTTCGCATAGTCGAAGAAGAAGACGAACTGAGCCAATCCATCGACCGCATTGGTCTTGGACTTCGTCCGGTCGAGGCCGGCGATCGAGAAGACGGCCTCCTCGATCGGCTCGACCACTTCCCGCTCGACCACGTTGGGCGATGCCCCGGGATAGACCACCGTGACGGCGACGATCGGCTGCTGGATGTCGGGGAACTCGTCGGTCTGCAGGTTGATCAACCCGGCGACGCCGAAGGCGACGAGGGCGAGCATCGAGACCACGGTGAGCAGCGGCTTCTTGATCGCGAGGTCGGAGATGAACATCGGTCAGCCTCAGCGATCGCTGTTGGTGATGCGGATCTGGGCTCCAAGCGGCGTGCCGATGGCACCAGCGACGAGGACGGTATCGCCAAGGCCAAGCCCGGTGCGGACCTCGACCCGTTCGAGTAGTTCATCGCGAACGCCAAGTTCCACGACGACCGACTCCACCATCCCGCCTCGGATCCGGCGCACCGACGGCGAGACCGCCTGTGGGTCGACGGCATTGAAGGGAATGGCGAGCCCGCGTGCCGAGGCGACCGTCACCCGGCCCTCGGTGAAGAGTCCGGCGGCGAGCCCTCCATCGGGATTGGGCACCCGGACGTAGATCACCACCTGGCCGGTGGCGACGTCGATGGCCGGGCTGACCCGGGCGATGGTGCCTTCGAAGAGCCGCCCCGGCTGGGCCGGCACGGCGAACTGCACCCGGGCACCCACTCGCATCGCGCCGAGGTATTGGGCGGGGACGCCGGCCTCGAGTTCGAGCACCGTCGGGTCGACCACCACGGCGATGATGCCGCCGCCGGTGGCGGAGACCACATCGCCGACGCTGGCCGGCACCTCGGCCACCACCCCGGTAAACGGTGCCCGGATCACGGCATCGGCCAACCGCTGCCGGGCCGAGGCCAGGCGCGCACGGGCATCCTCGAGCACCGCCGTCGCCTGGGATGCGGCGGTCCGGGCGCCTTCGAGTTCGCGCTGGGCAATCGCGCCGGCGCGGTGCAGTTCCTCACTGCGATCACGATTCCTCATCGCGTCGGCGGCGGCCAGCTCGGCACCCTGCACCCCGAGCCGGGCTGCTCTCGCCTGGTCAGCGAGCACCATCGTGTCGATGACCGCGATCACCGCGCCACGCCGGACCGCCATGCCAACCCGTACCGGCAGGGCAATGATGGTTCCTCCGACCTGGGGCAGGAGCCGTGCGGTGCGTTCGGCGATCAGCGATCCCGAGAGGATCGGACCACTCTCGACAAGGAGCGAATCAACGATGGTGATGTTGTCGGCTGCCACCTGGACCGACGGCAGCGCGGTGGGCCCATCATCGACGGCATCGACGCCGCCACCGCAGGCGACCAGGAGCGCGGCAAGCGACAGGCTCCAGCCGCGTGAATCGGTGCGAGTCATCACAACCCTCCGGAGGCACCGGGACGACCGGCGCCGAGTGGCAAGTCACGCAGCAGCGACGCACGGAGGCGGGCCACCTGCAGGTCACGCGCGGCCTGGGCCCGATTCGCCTCGGCCTGCTCGAGTTGGAGTCGCACGTCCGCGAGGTCGGTCAAGGTCGAGATCCCCTCGCGAGTGCGGATCTCCGCGATTTCGTAGGCTCGTACTGCCTGGGTCGTGGTCGCCCGACTCGCCTCGAAGGTGGCCGCGGCGGCGGCGAGTTGATCTCCAACCTCGATGACCTCGCGACTGGCACTCTCGCGCACCTGGCGCAGCTGCAGCCGGGCCTGCTCGGCTGCGGCCTCCGCCTCCTGCACCTGGCCCCGAATGCGCCCACCGGTGAAGAGCGGCACACTCACCCGGACCGCAACGTTCCAGTCGGTGAGGAAGCTCTTCCAGCCGAAGACCTCGTCAGGGAACGTCAGTTTCGAATAGGCGCTCGAGAGCCGCACCGTCGGTAGCCGCTGCCCGCGACCGGCCGCGGCCTGAGCCTCGGCCGCGTCAGCCGCCGCCCCCGCTGCACGGACCACGGCCCGCGACGCGATGGCCCCGTCGGAGGTCGCCACCACCTGATCGGCGAAGGCCGGCAATGGAATCGCCGTCGTGTCACCGAGGGGTGTGGTGAGCTCCAGCCTCGCGTCGACGGGGAGGTCCAACAACTGGAGGAGCTTGAGCCGTGCGAGGGTGTGCTGGGTTCGGCGCTGGATCACCTGCGGGCGCTGGTTGTCCCGGGCAACGGTGGCGCGGAGCAGGTCGAATTCCGCCGCATTGCCCACGCGATAGGCCAGCTCGACATCGCGCTGGGTTCGTTCTGCCTGGGCCAGGGTGTTGTCGGCGATCTCGGAGAGGCGGGCGGCGAGGAGGGCGTCATAGTAGGCCTGCGCCACCTCGAGCACGGCACCCGACCGAGCCGTGGCGAGTGTCGCATGGGCGGCCGCCTCGCCTGCCGAGGCCTGCCGAATCCTGGCCGAGAGGGTCGGGTCGAAGAGGGTCTGCTGCAGGTCAAGTCCGAATGACCACTGGTTGGCCTGACCGAACGGCAGTTTCGAGAAGTCGATCTCGCCGTTGCCGTTGGCGGTACAATCGAGTCCTCGCTCCAGCGAGTCGAGGCGGGCCGCTGCCGACAGGGTCGGGTTGGGTCGGAATCGGGTGCAGTTGACCGGTGCGGGTCCGGCATTCCCATTGCCGACACTGTCACCCTGCAGCGCCTCGAACTGGCTCTCGAGCGTCCGGGTGTAGGTCGCGGCGCCCGAGAGTTGCGGCAGCCAGCCACTCCTCGCCTGCAGCAACCGTCCTCCCGCGGCCCGGATGCCGGCCCGCGCGATGCCGACCGCCTCGGAGGCGCTGTCGGCCATCCGCAGCACATCCCCGATGGAGAGGGTGATGCGCGTTGGGCCGATGTCGGCCTGTGCTGCGAGGGGTGCCACCATCACCGTGGCCAGCAGCAACGGTGATGCAATCAGGGAGAATCTCACGTTGCCTCCGCCGCGCCGAGCGCGCGCAGGATCAGGTCCACGAACAGGTCGATCGCATCGTGGTCAGAGACCGGACAGCCGGGAAGCACATCACGCGTGATCGCGTCCATGAACAACGCATTCATCAGCATCACGGTGGCGGCCTCGAGCGAACCGGTCTCGGCGATCATCCCCCGCTCCCGAGCAGCGGTCAGGTAGCGCACCACATCTGCCATCGATTCCATCGCGGGCCCCGCCGCGACCGGCGCGATCTCCGGGTGCTCCTCGAACTCAGCCAGACAGGTGCGGATCATCGATCGGTGCTCGCGCATCCGGCGATGATGGTTGGTGGCCCACCCCGTCAGTTCGGATCGGAGGTCGGTCGGGACCGCGGGGAGCGGGGGCGGGCTGTCGGCTTCAGCCTGACAATGAATCGCCTCGGCGAGCAGGACGGCCTTGGAGCCGAAGTGCCGGAAGAGGGTCACCTCATTGACACCGGCCGCCTCGGCAATCCGGCGGGTGGTGGTGCCCCGCCAGCCGTACTCGGCAAAGAGCCGGGCGGTCACCTCGAGCAGTGCGTTCTTGGTCGACATGCGCCAGAGAGTAACCGCTCGCCCCGCGGCATGCAAGCAGGTACTTGCAATTGTGCAACATCCCGCCGCTTCCCGCCTCCGGCTGGTCGCTTACTTTTCGGCTCCCCGTTCCCGGACACCTTTTCGCATGTGGCAGCGCAGCACCTACGCCTGGGAGAGCCCAGCCCTCCTCGGCCGTGAGACCGAGATCGTGGTGCATGGGCACGGGGGCGCGAGAGTGCTGGCCTTCCCCACATCGATGGGCTGGAACAGGGAATGGGAAGACCGCGGGATGTGCGACGCCGTCGGGGAGCAGCTCGAGCGAGGTGACCTCCAGATCGTCTGCGTCCCCAGCATCGATGAGATCGCCTGGTATGACGAGGGAGCCCATCCGCGGGCCCGGGCAGAGTGGCATGCCCGGTTCGACGCCTGGCTTCACGACGAGGTCCTCCCGGCGACCGCGGCCCGCAATCCCAACCCCTTCGTGATCACCGCCGGGGCGTCCTTCGGGGGCTATCATGCCCTCGCCTTCGCCACCCGGTACCCGGACCTGGTCTCCCGGGCCGTGGTGATGAGCGGATTGGTGGACATTCGCCGCCTGACCGGCGGCTGGACCGACGAGCTGATCTACTTCTACAACCCCGGTGAATTCCTGCTGCACGAACACGACCCGGAACGGATCACCGCACTGCAGGGGCTCGACTTGATCCTCGCCGTCGGCCGCGAGGACACCCTGCACCAGCAGAACAAGGCACTCTCCGAGGCACTCTGGCAGCGGGGCATCGGCAACGCCCTCCGTGAATGGGACGGATGGGCCCACGACTGGCCGTGGTGGCGCGACATGCTCCGCCGCTACGTCGGTGGACACGATTGAGGAGCAGATGAAGGCATCCACGGCAGGCCGACCAGGCCAGCGCACCATTGGTCTCATCGTCGGGCGGGAGTGGTCATGGCCCCCGGCGTTCATCGAGGAAGTCCAGCGGCGTGATGCCGGGGTGCGGGCGGAATTCGTCACCCTGGCCACACCATCACTGGCCGACCCACGACGCTACGATGTCGTCATCGACCGGATCTCCCACGAGGTGCCGTTCTATCGCAGCTGGCTGAAGCACGCCCAGCTGCAGGGTGTCCGGGTGATCAACAACCCGTTGATGTGGACCGCCGACGACAAGTTCTTCGAGGCGACCCTCGCCGAACGGATGGGCATCCGCTCGCCGAAGACGATCCTGTTGCCCAACAAGGACTACGTCCCGGGCATCAACCACGACGAGTCGCTTCGCAACCTGGCCTATCCGCTCGACTGGCAGGCCGTGGTCGACCATGTCGGGTTGCCGTGTGTCCTCAAGGACGCGCACGGCGGTGGTTGGCGTGATGTCTACGTCTGCCGTTCGCTGGAGGAGTTGATCCACCACTACGACCATTCCGGTCAGCTGACCATGATCGTGCAGGAGTTCATCGAGTGGGAGGAGTTCGTCCGGTGCATCTGCATCGGGCGCAAGCACGTCGCCCCGATCAAGTACGACCCCAGGGAACGTCGCTACCACGACACCGAGGAATTCCTCTCCCCGGACCTGCGTCGCCAGATCATCCGCCAGTCGCGCAAACTGGTGCGTGCCCTGGGCTACGACATGAACTCGGTCGAGTGGGCGATCCGTGATGGCATCCCGTACGCGATCGACTTCATGAACCCGGCCCCGGACTTCGACATCAACTCGCTGGGCCCCAAGTGGTTCGAGTGGGCGCTGCAGCGGATGGCCGACGTGACGATCGCCATGGCCCTCGAGGAGCCGGAACTCCCCAAGCCACGGGCGGGGGCCCTCTTCGGCAACCGGATCCGGGGACGTCGTCACCCGTGAGCCTCGACGCGACCAACGCCTGGCATGACCTCCTCGACGATGAGCTCGCGGCGGAGTCGGTCGCATGGCTGGATGCCCGACAGCGCGAGCGAGGGATCGTCTTCGGCGATCGACCGCTCTGCACGGTGGTCCGACCGCGGTTCTTCACCCCGGCGGCCTACGACCACCTGCGCACCGCCTGCCGGGACCTGCTCAGTGCCTTTCGGGTGATCGGCGAGGCGGCGTTGACCGACCGCAGCGTTCGGGCGGCCTTCCGGCTCGCCGACTGGGAGGAGTCCCTCCTCGAACGACTGCCCCGCGCCCCCTGTCTCAATCCGCTGGGCCGCATCGACGCCTTCATCGACCCCGTCGATGGCGTGGCGCATGTGACCGAGTTCAACGGCGAGACCCCTGCCGGGGCGAGCTACACCGACCTGCTCTCCGATTGCTTCCTGGCCCTCCCCGCCACGCGACAGTTCATCGCCGACTGGGTCCTCAGGCCGCTGCCGGCCCAGCCCTCGCTGTTGACCGTGGTGCTCGAGAGTTGGCATCGGGCCACGGGGAGCCGGGCGATCCCCACCGTGGCGATCGTCGACTGGGCCGATGTCCCGACCCACAGTGAGTTCGTGATCGCCCGCGACTACTTCCGGTCAATGGGGGTGCCGACCCTGATCACCACCCCGGAGGCACTGGAGTATCGGGGTGGGGTGCTCCGCAACAGTGACGGCACGGTGATCGACGTGGTCTACAAGCGGGTCCTGCTCCACGAGTTGGTGGCCAAGCTGGGCCAGGAGACCCCCCTGCTCCAGGCGGTGGCCGACGGGGCCGTCGTCATGGTGAACCCGGTCCATGGCAAGCCCCTGCACAAGAAGGCCTCGCTCGCCGTGCTCACCGACGAGCGAACAGCCCACCTGCTCTCCCCGGAGCAGCACCAGACCGTCGCGCGACATGTGCCGTGGACCCGGGTCATCGAGGAACGCACCACCATCATCGATGGGGAGACCATCGACCTGTTGCCCTGGATGGTCGAGCACCGGCAGGAGCTGGTGATCAAGCCCAACGATGACTACGGCGGGATCGGGATTGTCCTTGGGTGGGATACCGGCGATGCTGAATGGGAGGCGGCCATGCGCATCGCCCTCGAACGACCCTGTGTGGTGCAGCGGCGGATCGCCCTCCCGAGCGAGCCGTTTCCCACCGTCGTCGATGGCAAGTTGGTCATCGACCAGCGCATCGTCGACACGGCGCCCTTCTGCTGGTGGGGCTCGTGGGTCGACGGCGTCCTGACCCGGATCTCGACCTCGCCACTGGTGAACGTCACCTCGGGTGGCGGGTCGACCGTGCCAACCTTTGTCGTGGAGCCACGCGGATGAAGGAACCCTCGCTGACCATCGGCGTCGAGGAAGAGTACCAGATCATCGACCCCGAGACCCGGGAGTTGCGCAGCTACATCACGGAGATCCTCCAGATGGACTCGGTGATGCTGGGCGAAGTGAAGCCCGAACTGCACCAGTCGATGGTCGAGGTCGGCACCGCCGTCTGCCACACCCCGGCCGAGGCCAGGGCCGAGATCATTCGACTGCGCCGCCTCGTGATGGACCTCGCGGCTCGCAAGGGTCTGGTGATCGCGGCCGCCGGCACGCACCCGTTCTCCAAGTGGTGGGACCAGGAAATCACCCCACTCGAGCGGTATGTCGGCGTTCGGGAGGACCTCCAGGACCTCGCCCAGCGGCTCCTGGTCTTCGGCACCCACGTGCACATCGGGATCGAGGACCGCGAGTTCCTGATCGATGCGATGAACGCCTCGCGCTACTTCCTTCCCCACGTCCTGGCACTGTCGACCTCGTCCCCGTTCTGGTTCGGCCGCAACTCGGGCCTGAAGAGCTACCGGAGCGTGGTGTTCCGCAACTTCCCGCGCACCGGCATTCCTCGCCACATGTCCTCATGGGGAGAGTTCGAGGGGATGGTCAACACCTTCGTTGCCACCAACTCGATCCCCGATGCCTCGAAGATCTGGTGGGATGTCCGGCCGAGCTGGAATTACCCGACGCTCGAGTTCCGGATCTGCGACATCTGCACCCGGGTCGATGAGGCCGTCGCCGTCGCCGCGATCTTCCAGGCGATCGTCTTCAAGCTGTGGAAGCTGCGGCGCGACAACATCACCTTCCGGCCCTATCCCGTTGGCTACCTCGACGAGAACAAGTGGCGGGCGATCCGCTACGGCCTCGACGGCAAGATGATCGACTTCGGCAAGGGCCAGGAATTCCCGGTCCGTGACCTGATCCGCGAGTTGCTCGAGTGGTTCATCGGGGACGTCCTCGACGAGCTCGGCACCCGGAAGGAAGTCGAGTATGCCTACCGCATCCTCGAGGAAGGCACCTCGGCCGACCGCCAGCTCGCCGTCTACAAGCAGACCGGAGACCTCAAGGACGTGGTCGACCTCATTGTTCGCGAAACCGCCGAGGGTGTGATCTGATGCGCCAACGCCCACTGATCGGGGTGACGACCCAGACCCTGCATGCCATCGAGGGGATCCCCGAGGGGCTCCC
>JAHEFN010000065.1:0-6360 GCA_024640185.1 Gemmatimonadota bacterium
CAGCGTCCCGCTGTCACCTACGGCATACAGCCTGTCCCATGAGATGCCGAAGACGTGACGCAGGAATCGTGTGGTGTTGGTGGGGATGGCTCGCCAAAGGCCTTGCTCCCGAACCATCGCGACGCCGTCCTCACCGACCGCCATCGCGCGGGTGCCGTTGTACCACACCGACCGCACCGACTTGGTCGCCGGGACGGCCTCCGGTGTCCAGATCATGCCGTCGTAATGGAACGCCGTGCCGTGATCGCCCACGACGATCCGGTCGGTGGCCGACGGCCCTGCGACGCCAAGGAGGGTCTCGTGGGTCGGCGCCGACACCTCCACCCAGCTCGTCGTCGATCGCTCGAAGGCGATACCACCCTGCCCCACCGCCAGCGCCGCCCCGGTCGCCGGGGCGTGGACGGCGTAGATCCGGGTACCACTCTGGGTCGTCTTCCAACCACTCACCTGCTCCACGATCGTCCCGAACCAGCCCGCGACCGTGAGGGCGCCTGGGGTTCCGGCGATCGCCCGGAAGTTCTCGACGCCACCGGCGACGTCGACCACCGACCACTGGATCCCGTTGCCGGTCAGCACCACACCCTCATCGCCGACCACCGTGAAGGCACCGGGGCCGGTGCTCTGGACGTCGAAGAGGTTGGCGGGGACGGGACTCGGCACCATCTCCCAGGTGTCGCCGTCCCGAAGGAGGATTGTTCCGGACCCACCGACGGCCACGTAGCGTCCGTTGCCGTCCGAGGCGACCGCGAAGAGCGTCGAGGTGGTGGGCGAGGGGACCGTCTCCCAATCGAGGCCGTTGGCACTCTGCAGGATCGTCCCACTCTGGCCGACGGCGACCACATCCTCCGGTGACTCCGCGGCGAATCCCCAGATCTCGGCAGAGACGGGGACATTGGCGACCTGCCAAGCACCACGCTCCCTGAAGAGGATCGCGCCGCCGGCCCCACCGATCCAGACGTGCTCGCTATCGAGACCCCAAAGCCCGAGGAACTGCGAGGTGCGCAGCGGCAACGCCACCGGCTCCCAATTGTTGCCGACCCGCAGGTGGAGCGTGAAATCGGCCACGGCGAGGAGCTCATCGGCGGTGCCCCAGATACCGGTCACGAATCCGAACCCCGGCAGGATTTCAAAGGACCACGGCCCGCCCCCTTGCCGGCTGAGCAGAGCCCCTCCGACGCCACCGAACCAGGTCCGGCCGCTGCCTTCCGTGAACCCGGTCAGGAAGGACTGGCTGGTCAGTCCCTGACGGACGGTCGCCAGCTCGGTCACCGGATTACCCTCGATGATCGGCGGGGGCGGCGAGGCCGTCGGGGACGCACAGGCGGCAGCCCCGAAGGCGAAGGCCAGTGAGGTGAGCACGAGACGGAGGGTTCGCTTCATGGTCTCAAACGTAAGGGGGAATCGTCGGGGTCACGGCGCAGGCCTGTGGCCCCTGACCCCCCAGACGACGTCTCGGTCACCCGTCGTCCCGGCGACGATATCCGCCGGTGGCCGGCTTGCGGACACGATTCCATTATGATATCATAATGGTGTCACCTTCACCTGGACACTGCCATGATCAAGGAAATCCCGCGCCGCGCCGCCAATGGCATTCTCGCCCTCGTGGTGTTGTTTATCACGACGGTGCTGCTGGTCCTCTCCTTTGCGCGAGGCGTCGCGACCGAGGACCCCGCCCTGATTGTCCCCTCCATCATCGGACTGGTCGTGGTACTGGTCTGCTGGACCGGGCTCTTCGCGATCCAGCCGAATCAGGCCAAGGCGCTGACCCTGTTCGGCAAGTACATCGGCAGCGTCCGTGAACCGGGCCTCTGGTGGGTAAATCCGTTCGTGGCCAAGAAGCCGGTCTCCCTCCGGGTCAGGAACTTCGAGACGGCCAAGCTCAAGGTGAACGACAACGACTCCAACCCGATCGAGATCGGCGCGGTGGTGGTGTGGCAGGTTGTCGACTCTGCCGAGGCGCTGTTCGTGGTCGATCACTACGAGGACTACGTCCACGTCCAGAGCGAATCAGCGGTGCGCACCCTGGCGACCCAGTATCCCTATGACGCCCACGCCGAAGGGATCGTCTCGCTCTCCCACAACGCAGCCGACATCTCACAGCAACTCGCTGACGAGGTCCAGAACCGCCTCGAAAAGGCCGGGATCAAGGTCCTCGAAGCCCGGATCACCCACCTCGCCTACGCCCCCGAGATCGCCAGTGCGATGCTCCGACGGCAGCAGGCCACGGCGATCATCGCCGCACGCGAGAAGATCGTGGAGGGGGCCGTCTCGATGGTCGACATGGCGCTGAAGATGATCGCGAGAGATGCCATCGTGGTGCTCGACGAGGAGCGGAAGGCCGCCATGGTGTCGAACCTGCTGGTCACCCTCTGTGCCGACCAGCCGATGCAACCGGTCATGAACACCGGATCGCTGTACACCTGAACCGACCGATGACTGAACGAAAGGCGTTCCTGCTGCGGATCGATCCCGCGCTGCACGAGGCACTGCAGCGCTGGGCGAGGGACGACCTGCGCTCACTCAACGCGCAGGTCGAGTTCCTGCTCACCCAGGCAGCGAGGAAGACCGGGCGGCTGCCGAGGCGGGAGAGTGCAGCAGACGATCAGGGATGAACCGTGCCGGGCGGACCGCCGACATGCTCGACTGCCATGACCGCAAGCGGGGGCGGGCTCAGCCCCGGGGCAAGATCTCGTCGAGTCGCCCGACGAACCGATCGACCGGCATCCCCTCGGCAATGCCGGTTGGCAGTCCGACCTGGACCACCTCGCCGCAGCGGGCTCCCACCGCACAGAGAATCGCGGCCGGGGAGGCCACGCCGGCGAGGACCGACGCCGGGGGGATTCCTTCCCGACCGAGGGCATCGATCAGGGCCGCTGAACGGGGCAACCCAGAGCCTCCCGGGCCATCACTCACGAGGCGGTCGGAGAGACCGAGCAGGCCGAAGCGCCGCTCAAGGGTGCCGACCAGCGCCTTGGGGAGGGAGCTGAGGACCAACGGCGGCGCGGCGGCCCCCATCAGTTGGGCGAAGGCGTGGTCCGCGCCAACCGACATCCGAATCTCCTCCGACCCGACGAGGCGCTCCCAGGTGGTGATCACCCGATGGTGGAGATCCCCGATGCGGCCAAGGAGGTCGTCGCGGCCGTGACCCTCCAGCAGGGTCCGGAGCGCCCAATCGAGCTCAGCCCCGGCCACCTGGTCGATCGCCCCGGGACGAAGGTCAACCCCCACGCCGGCGAGCATCTGGCCGATCGCCCGGACCACGGCTCCCCGGTCGTCGAGCAGGGGCCCGACCAGCTCCACCACCACAAAGGGTCGCACTTCGCTAACTTTGTGCGGCATTGCTCAACCCCTTCACTGAGACGGATCCGGATTCAGATGACTCGACGCGTCCTTGCCTCGCTCGCCCTGCTGGTCGCCACCGGCGCATGCGGCGATCGTACCACGCCCGATGAACCCCGGCTCGACTCGGCCGCCTCGGCGGTGGCCCCCGAGATCCCGGAGACCCCCCGGGTCGCTTCCATCGACATCGGCCTCGCAGTCGATTCGGGCGGTCGACTCCTCGGCGGTGGCACCCAGACGTTCCAGCGCCCGCAGACCCTGATTGTCGGCGTCCTCACCCAGTTCGTGGATGCCGGGGCACCGATGACTGCCCGCCTGATGCAGGGAAGTCGAACGATCGAATCGGTCGCCTTCCTTGCCGGAGTCCCCGATGGAAGTCGATCGGCGCGGGCCCATGCCGAACTCCCCGCGGCGGGCTCCCTGCAGCCGGGCGACTACGATATCGAGGTTCTCCTCGGCGAGGTGTCCCAAGGCATCCGGCGCATCACCATCCTCGAGTAGCATCGCTGCCGATCCTGCTGCTGCACGACGGGCCGCCCCTGGGCGGCCCGTTGGCCGTTCGGGACTCGGCACCGTACACTCAGTCCGACTTCCAGCCCTGCACCTTGTGACTGCCATCACAGAACGGCTTGTTCTTCGAGTGTCCGCAGCGGCACAAGCCACATTTCTCACCCTCGCGAATCACGTTGCCCTCAGGGTCGACGACCCGAAACGGGCCTTCGACGAGCAGCGAGCCATTGGGTCGCACGGTCACGCAAACCGGCGTCGTCGCCGCCGTGACGACCGGATGCGGGAGGGGGACGTCGGGCAGCACCCGATGCACGGACGTGACCAGCGAGGCCCGAAGGGCGCCGGAGGGGCAGGCCGCCACCGCCTGCATCACCTCCTGCGAGGAGGCCTTCGATGGGTCGATCCAGTCGCGGCGGGAGGTGTCGAAGACCCCCGGCAACCGCTTCAGGCAGGTTCCGCTGTGGACACAGACCTTGGGATCGAAGGCCACCCTGACCTGGTCGGTCTCGTACACCTGCAGTCGCTGGGTCATCGCTCTACACCCCTCTCGGTTGCCGAACCGCCACGAAACCTCGGTTTCGTGCGGCAAGAAGTTCGAAGAATCTCGGATCACACGCTGGAGGGCAAGTCCTGCGTCCCCGGATACGGTGTCCATTCTGCGGTGGCGCGGCCGGTGGAAGGAGCACTAGACTCGGGACCATGAACGCGACGACCTCCCTCCCCTCCCGACGAACCCTGCTTCGTGCCGTGGCCAGGCGCGACCAGACGTGGGACGGACTCTTCGTCTTCGCGGTCCGCACCACCAGGGTGGCCTGCCGACCCAGCTGTCCTTCCAGACCGGCCCGGCCGGAGCACCTGGAATTCTTCCCTTCGCTCGACTCCGCGGTTGGTGCCGGCTATCGCCCATGCCGACGCTGCCGGCCACAAGGAGCCCCTCCCGAGCCGATCTGGTGGCAACAGGCCGTGGTGCTGGCTGAGAGCAACCCGGCAGGGCGAGTTTCGGACGCCACACTCCACTCGGCCGGGATCGACCCGGTCCGCCTGCGCCGACATGCCCAGCGGGTGCACGGCGTCACGTTTCACGCCTGGTGTCGCTCGCGCCTCATCGCCCGGGCCCAACGCCGACTGCAGGACGGAGCCTCCGTGGACCGCGTGATTCTCGAGTCCGGATATGACTCACACAGCGGCTTCCGCGATGCCTTCACCCGCGTCACGGGTCGCACCCCGGGCCGCGCGAAGACGTCCGAGCCGATCGCGATCACCTGCCTCGACTCGCCACTGGGGCCACTGGTCACGGGAGCCATCGCGGAGGGTGTCTGTCTCCTGGAATTCGGTGATCGTCGGCGGGTCGAGCAGCAGGCGCAGCGCCTTGCCCGCCGGTTTGGTGGCCCCCTCGTCAGCGAGGATCACCCGCACCTCCACCACCTCGCCACCGAGCTGGAGGAATACTGGTCTGGCCTCCGGCGGAGGTTCACGGTGCCGTTGGCGGTGCGCGGAACTCCCTTCGAGGAGGCAACGTGGCGGGCGCTCAGGGCAGTCCCGTGGGGTGAGACCCGCAGCTACGGCGACATTGCCGTGGCGATTGGCAATCCTGGTGCGGTGCGGGCGGTGGGGTCCGCCAACGGCCGCAACCGGATCGCCATCGTGATCCCCTGCCACCGGGTCGTCAACGCCGACGGCAAGCTCGGCGGCTACGGTGGCGGACTGTGGCGCAAGCGGCGGCTGCTGGAACTGGAGCAGGGATAGGTCGGACTCGCCGGTCCCCGACCACCGCGGCTCGGCTCCGAGGCGGCACCAACTCGATTCACGAAATCGGACCCGCCGATCCCCGACGGCCGCGGCTCGGCTCCGAGGCGGCACCAGCTCGATTCTCGAGGTCGGACTCGCCGCACTCGGCCTCTCCGTGCGTGGGCGAGTGACGCGCGGCGAGGAACCGACCTCTTGCTCATCGAGGGTGCCCCTCTACGCTGCGCCGCGCGATCGTCTCTCGTCTCTCGTCTCTCCTCTCTCGCCTCTCGTCAAAGCAGCTTCACACCGGCCACGACCAGCACGGCGGCGAGCAGCATCCTGAGCGTCGGGGAGGGGAGCCGGCGAGCTCCCAGCCAGGAGCCAAGGGCCCCACCCGCCACGACTGCCAACAGCCACCAACCCAGATCGGGAGGCAGGGTGGCAAGCGTCGAAAGCTGGCCGAGCAGCCCGGCCGTGGAGTTCGCAAGGATGAAGACCACCGCCGTCGCGGCGGTGGTCCGCAGATCGGCCCACCCCATGAACAGGATCACGGGCGAGAGGAAGATCCCGCCACCCACACCGGTGAGGCCCGCCAGCAGGCCGAGGAAGGCACCGAGGACCAAAGCCACGACCCGGCTCGGTGGCCTCCCCATCGCGCGGTCGGGCTCCCGCAGGGTCACCAGAAAGCGAATGGCCGAGAGCAGCAGCACCACGCCGATGATCGATCGATAGAGATCCACCGGCAACGCCAACCGACCCCCCAGCCAGGCCATCGGTACGGAG
>JAHEFN010000065.1:6370-9941 GCA_024640185.1 Gemmatimonadota bacterium
CCAACGGAAATGACCCGCCCTGACGAAGTTGGTCGTCCCGATGGAGGCCACCACCAGGTTGAGCGAGAGGGCCGCGGGCCGCATCTCGGCCGGGTCGGTACCGATCAGGGCCATCACGGCGAGGTATCCGGATGCGCCGGCATGTCCCACCGATGAGTAGAGCAGCGCTGCCAGGAAGAACAGCGGTGTGGCGATCACCCCTGGCGGACCGCCGCGATGGCTGTCATCTCGACTCGACAGCCAGGCTTGAGCTCGGCCCCACCGACGATGGCTCGGGCCGGACGATGTGCACCGAACACCTTGGCACAGGCGTCGTTGACGCCGGGCCAATCCTCGCGGCTCCTCACGAAGACGGTGAGGGAGAGCACCAGGTCCAGCCCGCTACCAGCGGCATCGAGGATGGCCGAGATGTTCCGAAGGGTCTGCTCGGCCTGGCGCTCGGTGTCGCCGTCGACCACCGCTCCCGTATCCGGGTCGAGGGGAAGCTGTCCCGCGACGTGGACCATGCCCTGATAGACCATCGCTTGCGAGTAATGACCGGCGGGTTGGGGGGCCCGGTCAGTGTGGATCGGTCGAGGGGGCGTCATCGGTCGCCACCGCGATAACGCCTCAGCAGCCGGCGAAGCTCTTCGATCGGCAACGCCTCGGCGGTGCGCCCACGTCCGGTGACCGACGACGCCGCGAGCAGCGAATTGTAGATCGCCTCCTCCGTCGCCTCGATCACCGCCTCGAAGACAGGGGAGATGGCGTCATTGACCAGCACCTCGTCCCGGCGGAGGAGGGACCCTGTGGCCGACCGCCGCACCGACTCGGCGGTGGAGAAGGCCACGACATAGTCGCCCGAGCCGTTCGATGCATCCGACCCGGTCCGGGCAAGGCCCATGATGCCGCGTGCGGCGACGCGCTCGAGCTGCCGTGCCGTGAGTGGCGCATCCGTCGCAATGACGATGATGACCGAACCGTCACCGCGCTCTCGCATCAGCTGGTTGCGATACGAATGGCGACCGAGCTCTTCGCCGACCGGGACCCCTTCGACCTGGAGCACGCCACCGAAATTCGTCTGCACCAGCACACCAACGGCCCAGCCACCGAGAGACCCCGGCAGGAGCCGCGATGAGGTGCCGATACCGCCCTTCCAGCCGAAGGCCTGGGTGCCGCGTCCTGCTCCGACACTCCCCTCCTCCACGCTGCCGGTATCGGCCCGCTCGAGAGCGGCCACGACATCACCTGGTGCGATGGGCCGTGCGCGGATGTCATTCAATCCGCCGTCGTTGGTCTCCCCCACGACCGGGTTGATCGAACGCACGCTCGCCATCCCAGGTTGTGCCAGGAGCCATGCCACCATGGCGTCTGCTGCGCGCCAGACACAGAGCGTACAGGTGAGCAGGATGGGTGTCTCAAGTTCGCCGAGTTCCGCCACCTGCGTGGTCCCGAGGAACTTCCCGAAGCCATTGCCGACATGGATGGCGGCTGGCACCCGCGAGGCGTAGATGTTGCCGCCATGAGGGAGGATCGCGGTCACACCGGTATTGATGGAGTCCCCCATGATCACGGTGGCGTGGCCGACACGCACACCAGCCACATCGGTGATCGCGTTGTGCACCCCTGGCGCGAAGATGCCGGGGGTGATGCCGAGGTCGCGGGCCCGCGGCCGCGGCTGCTGCGCCACGAGCGGGAGGAGCGGGAGTCCGAACAACAGCCAGCGCAGGGTCGTCATCGGGTGGCGGCCGGCCCTGCACCGACGACCGCGCCAAGGCCCACCACGAGCACGCCGGCGATCGACAGCCACGGCTGGCCGAACCCCATCACCACGAAGGGCGCCCCGACGGCCAATCCCACCAGCCCGCCGATGGCTCCGCCTCTCCGGCGCTCGGGGTCGAACCAGCCGAACCGGATGACCAGGCGCAGTGACTCCAGGACCGCCAGCGTGGCCACCACGGTGGCCGCGAAGAACGAGGTCCGCTGTCCGAAGGGAACGCCGATCAGGGCACCGAGAGCGGCGCCGAGAAGCGCCACGAGCGAGATCACCAGGACGACCCGCAGGACACGAATCACCCATTGGCTCCGGGATGACGGGAATGGGTGTCGCTCATCGAACCGGCGGTCGGGGGACTTGGACACTCTGACGGCCGGCGGCCAGGGCGAACAGGGGGCAACCAGCAAGGCCCGTGATCCACATCCATCCAGGGTGTGGCAGCGCAGCGAGGTTGCTGTAGACCCCCAACGTGAAGATCACGGCGAAGACCCAGACGGCACCATCATCCCGGCCCATCCCGAACGAGATTCGCCCACCGACATACGCGCCGAGGAGCCAACCGGAAGCGATCAGGATCAGGGCGGCCATCGGGATTGCACCCGCCTCGAGTGCGCCCTTCAACGACTCAAGGTCAGTGGGATCGACACCGGCTGGCAGGGGGTGGATCTGTGCGGCAAACACATCCACGATCGCGATGATGCCCCAGGCAACCGCCAGGGCGATGATCACGGAGAACACGCGGCGCAGCAACTCAGACATTCATCCTCCCGACTCCGTGGACATCCCAAAGGTTGGCACGGAGCGACCCTCCACGCCACCCCCATAGCATCGTCACGGCGCGCCGAATGTGTCACGTCTGCCGGGATCGCCCGAATCGACACCCTGACAGAACCACTCCATCCGCTGACTCGAGGAGCCGTGCGTGAAGCTCTCGGGCTGCACCGTCGCACCGGCGGCTCGCTGCAACCGATCATCACCGACGGCCGCAGCCGCCCCGAGTCCCCCTGCGAGGTCACCGCCTTCCAGCAACCCATCGGCGGCTCAGCGGGGGATCGTCAGCAGCCTCGACCAACGAATGGCGCTCAGGAACGGTAGCGGCTTCCAGGAGGCTGGATCCCAGGAGTAGTAGATCAGCACGGGTGTGCCCCGGACGTTCTTGCGCGGCACCAGACCCCAGAAGCGGGAATCTCGTGACTGGTCGCGGTTGTCACCCATCATCCACAGCGAATCACCGGGCACCTCGAGCGGGCCCCAGTCGTGGACATCGGGCAGGTAACCCTCGGCATCGGTGCCGACATAGTGGGGAAGCTGCCGTGTCCGCATCATCTGCCGAGTGCCCGGATCGGCCTGCCATGTGGGGTCGGTTGCCTGCGCGTGCGGCTCGACGAGGGCGACCCCGTTGCGATGCAGGACCCCGCCGCGCATCTCGACCGTGTCACCTGGCTCACCGATGAGGCGCTTGACCAGGATCGAGTCCTCGATGGGCGACATGAACACCACGATGTCATCGCGATGCGGTTCACGGAACGCGGGTGTCCGGACATCGACCAACGGGATCTTCGCCCCGAAGATGAACTTGTTGACGAACAGCACGTCGCCAACCATGAGGGTCCGCTCCATGCTTGGCGAGGGGATCCGGTAGGCTTGGACGACGAAGGTGGTCAAGAGGACCCATGCGACCACCGTCCAGACGATCGCCTTCATCCATTCCACGAGCTTCGAGGTGGGCGTCTTGGGCGGCGGCTTGACCTCGGCCGAAGGGGGAGCTGGGATCTTTGGTTCGGTGCTCATGGCCTCAACCGGTGGGCGTGCTCT
>JAHEFN010000324.1 GCA_024640185.1 Gemmatimonadota bacterium
ACGAGCGGTTGGGCTTCAAGGCTGATCATCGCGACTTTGGCATCGGCGCGCAGATCCTCCGTGACCTCGGATTGACCACCTTGCGGGTGATGACCAACAACCCGCGCAAGATGGTGGGCCTCGACGGATACGGATTGGAGATCGTCGAACGGGTGCCGCTCGAGGTGACCCTCACCCCCGAGAACCGGGCCTACCTCAAGACCAAGCGCGACAAGCTCGGTCACATCTTCACCAGCTGAGCCCATGCCCGAATTCGACGGATCCCTCACGGTGACCGGCCCGGTCGCGATCGTGGTCGCCAAGTACCACGGCCGCATCACCCGCCGGCTGCTCGACGGGGCGCTGGAGGCCTGCCAGGAGGCCGGCATCGATGCCGGCGCCGTCGACGTGCAGTGGGTGGATGGCGCCTTCGAGCTGGGCGTGGTGACCACGGCGTCGGCCAGGAGCGGCCGGTACGTGGCGGTGGTGGCCCTCGGGGTGGTCATCCGGGGCGAGACCCCACACTTCGACTTCGTGGCCGGGGAGACCGCGGCGGCACTCGGCCGGGCGGCGACCGAGACCCTCGTACCGGTGGGATTCGGCTTGCTGACCTGTGACACCGTGGCGCAGGCGACCGCCCGGGCCGGTGGTGCGTCGGGGAACAAGGGTCGGGAGGCGGCCGAGGCCGCCATTCGCACCGCGGCCCTGTTGCAGCGGATGGCGAACCAATGATCCGGACGGAAACGCGACGCCGTGCCAGGGCGCTCCAGCTGCTCTACGTTCACGAAGCGATCCCCGCCGCCACCGAGGCGGAGGTGTTCCGGGGACTCGCCCGGCTCACCGGGCCGGAGCCGGAGGTGCTCGACGAGGCCAGGGCACTCGCTGACGGGGTCCTCAGCCAACGTGATGCGCTCGACCAGTTGGCGATGGCGGCGGCCGACAACTGGCGGCTGGAGCGGATCGCCACCGTCGAACGGAACATCCTCCGACTCGCCATCCACGAACTGACCGTTGGCGTGGCACCGCCGAAGGTCATCATCGACGAGGCCATCTGGTTGGCCCAGCGCTTCGCGGGGAATCGCGCCCCGGCGTTCATCAACGGGGTGCTCGATCAGGTCGCCCGCCGCATGGGTCGGTTGTGAACCTGCTGCTGGTCAACTGGCAGGATCTCCGCAACCCGCACGCCGGTGGAGCGGAGATTCACCTCTTCGAGCTCTTCTCTCGACTCGCCGCCCGCGGTCACCGGGTGCGATTGGTCTGCTCCGGCTTCCCGGGTGCCGCCGCGGTGGAAGAGGTCGAGGGCATCGAGGTGCATCGACGGGGGTCACGGCACTCCTTCGCCATCGTGGGGCGGAGCGCGATTCGCGCCGCACTGGCGGCGGAGACCCCCGACGTGGTCATCGATGACATCAACAAGCTGCCGCTGTTCACTCCCACCCTCACCGATCGACCGGTTTACGCCCTCATCCCGCACCTCTTCGGGACCACCGCCTTCGAGGAGGTCTCCTGGCCGATGGCGGCGACGGTCTGGGCCGCCGAGCGGTGGATTCCGCGATGCTATCGACGGGCGTGGTTCCACGCCATCTCGGAATCGACCAGGGATGACCTGATTGGCCGCGGGATTCCGGCGGAGCGCATCGTGGTGGTGCACCCCGGTGTCGACGCGACGACCTACTGCCCAGCCGAGCCCGCGGTGCGGGCGCAGCCTTCCCGGTTCGTCTATGTCGGTCGCCTCAAGCGCTACAAGGGGGTTGACCTGCTGCTTCGGGCTCTCGCCATCGTCCGGCGGGAGCGGCCGGAGGTGCACCTGGATGTGGCCGGCAGCGGCGACGATCTGCCGCGACTGGAGCGGCTCACAGCCGAACTGGAGCTCGGTTCCGCGGTGCAGTTCCACGGCTTTGTCGACGAAGCCACCAAGCTGCGGCTCTTGCGGCAGGCGGTGGCGAACGTATTTCCTTCTCCCAAGGAGGGATGGGGCATCACCGTGATGGAGGCCGCCGCCTGTGGGACGCCATCGTTGGCATCCGACTCGCCGGGCTTGCGGGATTCCGTTCGCGATGGCCTCACCGGTCTCCTTGTCCCGCATGGGGATCCGGCAGCGCTGGCCGACGCGATGCGTCGACTGGTCGATGACCCTCCCCTGGTGGAACGTCTGGGTTCGGCCGCACGTCGTCATGCCGAGGAGCACTCTTGGCAGGCTGCCGTCGACCAGGT
This sequence comes from Gemmatimonadota bacterium, assembly GCA_024640185.1. Taxonomy (GTDB): domain Bacteria; phylum Gemmatimonadota; class Gemmatimonadetes; order Gemmatimonadales; family GWC2-71-9; genus Palsa-1233. The sequence goes on from JAHEFN010000324.1 coordinate 2,194, forward strand.
CGAGACCCACCTGCGGGCTCTCGCCGCGGGGGCGTCGCTCCCGCCGTCCTTCGGTTCCTGAAGGAGGTCCACGATGCCTGTGACCGTTTCGGCCCGTCATGTCACCCTGGACGACCGCCTGCGCACCCGGGCAGGCGAGGTCCTCGACCGCCTCGGTCGACTCGGTGGCCGGGTGCTCGGCGCGACCGCCGTCTTTGATTGCGTCGCGGGGATCCCATGGGTCGAGGTGCGGGTGCATTGCCGGGGGGGGAGGGTGCTGGTGGCCACCGCCGTGGCGGACAATCACCGCCGGGCCCTCGACAAGGTCGATCGGAAGAGCCGCCGCCAGCTGCGGCGCCTGCACACCAGACCGCTGGCGCTGCGACACGCGTCGGCCGCGACCTGATCGCACGTGCGGTTTCGTGACTTCCTCGCCACTGGCGAGACGCTGCAGCTCGAGGCGCTGACCGGCGACCTCGGTCTCGACGGCCTGGTGCCCGATGCCGACATCGCCTCGCCCGGGCTCGCCCTCGCAGGTCACGTCGCCCGCTTCAACGCCAATCGCCTGCACGTCTTCGGCGAGACCGAGATCACCTACCTCACCTCCCTTGAGGAGTCGGTGCGGCGCGACACCCTGGCGGGGTTCTTCCAGTTCGACCTCCCGGTCGTCTTCATCACCAAGGGGCTCGAGG
>JAHEFN010000325.1 GCA_024640185.1 Gemmatimonadota bacterium
CCCCCCCTCGCCGCCCAGATCCGGGCCAGCGAGCGGGCGACGGTGGCCCAGACCATCGATGGGACCACGATGACCCTCGAGTACGGGCGGCCGCGGCTCCGGCAGCGCACACCGGGCGCGATCTTTGGGAAGCAGGTCTACTGGGGGGAGGTCTGGACGCCGGGGGCCAACGAGGCCACCACGCTCCGCGTCGATCGCGACATCACCATCAACGGCACCCCGGTCCCGGCGGGGGCCTACTCGGTCTGGATGGTGGTCCGGGACAGCAGTGCCTGGAACACGGTGCTGATCGCCGACACGACCCTCTTTCACCTCCCCAACCCGACGGTCACCGAGGAGATGCTGCAGTTCATGTCACCGGTCACCCCGACCGATGGCCCGGTGGTCGACCTGACCTGGTCGTTCCATGGCATCGGCTCGACCGGGGTCACCGCCGAGATGGCGTGGGCCGACCGGAAGGCAACCTGGGAGATCCAGGTCGAGCCATCGTTGCCGATCGCCTTCCCGGCCGACAAGGCCCGGGCCTTCGTGGGGAACTATGCCATCTCCTGGGGGGACGATGAGGCACCGCCCACCCTCGACCCGACGATGGAGATCTACTACGCCGACGGCGCGCTCCGGGATCGCTGGACCGTCTGGTTCTGGGCGGAGATGACCGAGCAGATCCTGGTGCCACTCACCGACGAGTGGTTCACCTTCGGGATGGCCGTCGATGGGGAGATGTTCGACGTGATCCGTGAGTTCACCTTCGAGTTCACCCTCGAGGATGGCAAGGCAACGGGCTTCGAGGTGCGGATGCCCGATGACTATGTCCTCTTCCGCGGAACCCGGACCGACTGAGGGCACCATGATGGGGATCCTCCCGAGACTTCTCGTCGTGCTGACCCTGTTGCCCGGCGGCCTTCCGGCGCAGATCATGGCCAGCGAGCGGGCGACGATGTCGCAGGTCATCGACGGCACCACGATCTCGATGGAGTTTTCCCGGCCCCGACTGCGGGGCCGGGATCCCGCATCGATCTTCGCGGCCGAGGAGATTCCCGCCGGCGAGGTCTGGACCCCCGGGGCGAACACTGCCACGCTGCTCCGGGTGGATCGGGACGTGACGATCAACGGGGTGGCGGTCCCCGCAGGGGCCTATTCGGTCTGGATGGCGGTCGACTCGACCGACAGCTGGCTCACCGCGCTCAAGACCGACACCACGCTCTTCCACATGGCCCATCCGCCGATCGAGGCCTCGGACCTCCAATTCCGGGTTCCGGTCGATCGGGTACCACCGACCGATGCGTTGACCTGGGGTTTCGGCACCCCGCGCAGCACGGGAATCACGGTCGAGCTCCGCTGGGCCGACCGACGGGTCGGGATGGACATCGTCGTCCAGCCCTCGCTCTCCCTCGAGTTTCCCGCGGCCAAGGCCGGGGCGCTGCTGGGGAACTACGCGGTCGCCTTGGTGATGCAGGACCCGGACGACCCGGAGTGGGGCGCCGACTTCGACACCACGATGACCATCACGCACCGCGGGGGCCGGTTGTGGGCCAACTGGTACCCGTGGTTCTATCCCCTCGAGGAGGACAACCTCCTCGTCTCGCTCACCGACGAGTGGTTCACCTTCGGGATGATGCTGGACGGGGAGCTGTTCGAGGTCGAGACGTGGATGACCTTCGAGTTCACCCTCGAGGACGGCCGGGCCACCGGCTTCGAGGTGCGGATGTCCGACGACGCGGTCCTCTTCCGCGGGACGCGGGTGGACTAGGCTGGCGGGAGGTGGGGGTCGGGGAGAGCGGCGGTGGGGCACGCCCTCCTCGCGAACGCCCGGAACCCGCAGGTCCCCTCCTCCCCACGGGATCGACCGACCCGCCACTGCCACCGTTCACGGCACCGCCTGGACCTGCTTCCGGACGAAGAAGATCCCCGCAAATCCACCGGTCACCGGGATCACGCCACTGGCGAAGTAGGGGTAGTTGCTCCAGGTGCCGCCGCCCGAGCCGTCGGGATCGGTGTCGAAGTGGCCGACCTCGCGCAGGTTCCGCGGGTCGGAGATGTCGATGATCCTCAGGCCGTCGCCGGTGTTCGACTCGTAGAGCAGGTTTCCCCGCACATAGAGGTTGTGGTCGGTCGCCTTGCCGGGTGAGTAGTACTCGGTGAGCAGCACCGGGTCGTCGAGGTCCTCCATGTCCCAGACCAGCGTCCGGGTGTGGTCGACGGAACCGTTGGCCTCGTCGATCTCGTCGTTGCTGAAGAACCAGCGCTGGTCCTCGGAGAACCACCCCTGGTGGGTGTAGGCCACCTTCGGGTAGGAGATGGTGGCGATCATCCGCGGATTGGCCTTGTCGGTGACGTCGGCCAGCGAGAGCGCGGTCTCGTTGCTCCCCACACAGATCTCGTGGCCGGCGTAGTCGGCGTCGGGACCCCGGTAGACGACGCACTGCGCATCGTGCGAATAGCCGGTCTTGGCCCGGCCGGTCACCCCATCGGAGTAGCAGCCGACGAACGTCGGATGGGCCGGGTCGTCGCGGAGGTTCAGCATGTGGAGCCCGCCGCCGCAGGTCTCGCCGCCGCTGCTGGCGCCCACCACGTAGCCGAAGCCGGTCTCCTCGTTGATGACGATGTTGTGGGCCGAGGCGATGTTGGTGTAGAGAGTGTCCGGGGCGAAGGTCTCGGGGGTGGTGATCCGCCGGAGCCGGGTCAGGTCGAAGACCTGGACCCCGTGCTGTCCGGCGCCGTCGGCGACGATATAGGCATGGTTGCGGTAGGTCTTCATGTCGCGCCAGACCGCACTCCGGGACCCCGGGGTCTTGGGCAGGTCGCCGAGATAGCGCGGGTGGGCAGGGTCGGTCATCTCGACGAACGAGGTGCCGTCGCTC
>JAHEFN010000326.1 GCA_024640185.1 Gemmatimonadota bacterium
CCCCCCGTGGCCGCGCCGACATACATCGCCGGGGTGAATACCCCGCCCGAGCCGCCCCAGCCGAGGGTCACCGCCGTTGCCAGGATCTTGCCGATCGCCAGCAGGGCGATCAGGTACCACGCCATCGTGCCGAAGACGTCGATCGGAATCGCGAGATGGCCGGTGCCCACGAGACGCTCGCCCGAGGCGGCGACCAGCAGGCCGACCAGCGCCCCACCGAGCAGCGCCCGGCCCCCCGTCACCTCGACCGAGGCGGCACGAAAGAAGGTCCGGATGAAAACGGCAGCAACCACGCCGATGAACACGCCGAGGAGGGGATAGGCAATCGCCACCTCCGAGACGTGCTGGTAGCCGTACTCTTCCGGAATCGGGAAGGCGGGGTGATTGCCGAACACCGAGCGCGAGACCACCGCGGCCACGACACTGGACACCACCACCACCGGGAACGCGGCAACACTCAAGCCACCGAGGATCTCCTCGAGGGCGAAGAAGGCACCGGCGAGGGGCGCATTGAAGGCGGCGCTGATCGCGGCCGCAGCGCCGGCGGCCACCAACAGGGTGGTGCGGTCTGGGCCAAATCGGAACAACCGGGAGAGGGCGGAACCGGTGGCGGCCCCGAGCACGGCGACGGGCCCCTCGGAACCGGCTGAGGCGCCGCCACCGAGTGTCGCGGCGGCGGCTGTGGTGCGAACCAACGCTGGCCTGGTCGGAATCCGCCCCCCGGCACGCACCACGCGTCGCTGGATGTCGGGGACCGTCATCCCCTCCTCACCCGGGGCGAATCGGCGCATCACCCACCACGCCGAGAAGACGGCCGCCCCAGTGATCAGTGGCCGGGTCACCCAGGGCCCGAAGGCCGGCAGCCAGGTGGAGGGCCAGCGAAAGAAGATCGCGTAGGCCAGGTCGATCAGCTTGTAGAGTCCCACCACCCCGAAGGCACCGCCAATGCCGACCAACACCGCGAAGCCCAGAAGCACGGCGTTCTCGGAGAGATCGCGATCGTTGAACCAATCGACGAAGCGGTCCCAGGCGCCGCTGGCGATCCGGCCCGGGGCGTAGACCAGGCGGCGCGCCGGACGGGAAAGCTGGCGGAGGAGTCGGCGGGGTGCGTTCATGGGGTGCTGCCTGCCGCGCTCAGCCCTGCGGCGACCTCGCGGCCACCAGGTCGATCTCGACCCGGACATCCTTGGGCAGGCCGGCCACGGCCACCGTTGAGCGCGCCGGCCGGTGATCACCCATCCACCGGGCATAGACCTCGTTCATCGCGCCGAAATCCGCCATGTCCCGCAGGAAGACGGTGGTCTTGACGACATCGGGAAAGTCGAGTCCCGCGGCGCGCAAGACGGCCTGCAGATTGGTGAAGACCTGCTCGGTCTGTTCCGCCACCTCACCCGGCACCACCGCCATCGTCACGGGGTCGAGGGCGATCTGTCCGGCCGTGAACAGGAGGTCGCCGACCACGACACCCTGGGCATAGGGTCCGATGGCGGCTGGGGCATCTGGCGTGGCAATGGTCTGCATCATCGTCCGTCCGGTTGAAGGCAAGTGGTCGAACCGAGGGTGATCGTCGTGATCACACCCCTCGGTGTGGCTGGCTCACGTCGGCTGCCCATCCCAGAACAGCCGCATCGCGTTGGTGCTGGTGATTGCACAGGCCTCGTCGAGCGAGATCTCCCGCAGCGTGGCGACCTCGGTCGCCACGGCAACGACGTGGGCCGGTTCGTTGCGATGCCCCCGGTGCGGCACGGGGGCAAGGTAGGGGGCGTCGGTCTCGACCAGCAGCCGATCCGCGGACACCGCCCGGACCGTCTCCTGGTCACGCCACGACTTGAAGGTCACCATCCCACTGAAGGAAAAATACCAGCCGTGTTCGAGGCCTGCCTCGCGGAGGACCGCACCGCTGGAGAACGAATGCAGGATGACCGTGGCTGCCGGATGGTCCTCGAGGATCTCGACGATCTCCGCATCAGCCTCGCGGGCGTGGATCACCACGGGGAGGCCGCAGGCCGTCGCCAGGCCAAGCTGCGCATCGAAGACCCGACGCTGGACCTCGCGGGGGGCGTGGTCATAGTGGTAGTCGAGCCCCATCTCCCCGGCGGCCCGGACGTCCCCGCTCCGCCACAGCCGCTCGAGGCGGATGGCCATGGCAGGGGACCATGCCGAGGCATCGTGGGGATGACAGCCAGTGGCCAGCCCCATGCCGTCGGTCTGGCGGACCCACTCGAGGGTGGTCTCAAGGCGGTCGAGTTCGCTCTCAATGACGAGCGCGCGGCTCACCCCGGCCGCGCGCATCCGCCCCACCACCTCGCCACGATCGGCATCGAAGGCCGGGTCGCCGAGGTGGCAATGCGTGTCGATGAGCGTCGTCACGCCGTCTGCGGGCTCCCCTTGGGTGCGGCACTGCCCTTCACCTTGACGCCATGCCCATCGATGCCGGGATAGCGACGCTCGATCTCCTGAAGGGCCGGCGAGGCGATGAAGATCGACGAGAAGGTGCCGATCAGGATGCCGAAGAACATCACCATCGCGAAGGGACGGATCACCGGTCCTGCAAACCCGAGCAGCGCCAGCAGGGCGACCAGGGTGGTCCCGGCCGTCAGCACCGTCCGCGGCAGCGTCTCGTTGATCGAGCGGTTGAGCACCTCACTCAACTTGCCCCGCTTGCGCGAATGGAGGTTCTCGCGGACCCGGTCGAAGATCACGATGGTGTCGTTGAGCGAGTAGCCGACGACCGACAGGACCGCCGCCACGACCACCAGTCCCACCTCGATGTTCATCAGCGAGATGAAGCAGATCGTCAGCATGATGTCGTGCACGGTCGCGACCACGGCGGCCACCCCGAATCGCCAT
>JAHEFN010000327.1 GCA_024640185.1 Gemmatimonadota bacterium
CGTCACCTGGCGCAGCCAGTCGCTCGCGGGATCCCGTGATGTGATCGATGGGCTCCTCCGTCCCGAGCATGTTGGCCCCTCGCCGGAGCTCGCCAAGCTGCTCTCCGAGTGGGGTGGCGCTTGGTATTGGGGGGATGACGCCCACCACCGGCTGGTCCTCGTCAGGGGCGCCGCACCCACCCGACCAGAGCGGTGGCTCTGGCACGGCGCCCTCCTCCTCCTGACGGTCATCACCACCCTGGCGGCGGGCGCCGTCCTGACCCGGGTGCTCCACCCGCCCGGCGGAGCCGGATTGAGTGGCCTGGTGGCCGGGACGATCCATTTTGCCGAGTTCGTGGTTCAGGGTGGCTGGCGGGACTTGCTGCCGGGGTGGACCTTCGCCGGCCCGCTGCTGGGCATCCTGCTGATTCACGAGCTCGGCCACTACATCGCGGCGCGTCGGTATGCGATCGACGTCTCGCCACCCTACTTCCTGCCGATCCCGCCGAACATCTCTCCCATCGGCACCCTCGGCGCCTTCCTGCGGATCCGCTCGCCGGTCTACGACCGTCGCCAGCTGCTGGATGTCGGCGCCGCAGGGCCACTCGCAGGATTCGTCGTCGCGTTGGGGGTCCTCTGGTGGGGCTATGCGACGTCGGTGCGGCTGCCGGCACCGTTCCCCGATACCGCCTCCTTCATCCTGATCGCCGACCAACCCTTCCGTCTCGGCGAGTCATTGCTCACCGGTTGGTTGAGCAACACGATGCTGCCGGGGAGCGGGGGGGTCCTCCTCTCCCCGCAGGCCTTCGCCGGATGGGTGGGGATGTTCGTGACCTCGCTCAACCTGCTGCCGCTCTCCCAGCTCGATGGCGGCCACGTCCTCTACGGCCTGCTCGGGCGCCGGCAAGCGGTGGTCTCGCTGGCCGCCGGCCTCGGGCTGCTCTGGTTGGGGCAGTTCGCGTCGATGTGGTGGGCGTGGGCCGGGTTGACCTTCATCATCGGCGGCGGCCGGTGGAGCCATCCCGACGTGGTGCTCCCCGACCGTCCGGTGTTGCGTCGCGGTCGCTGGGTCGGCATCGCCTGCATCATCGTCTTCGTGCTGACCTTCGTTCCGGTGCCGTTCGGCCGCTGAGGTCCGTGCCCTGGCTCGCGTTAGGGTGATGGCTCCCGTGGGGCACCGCTGACGAGATCGTCGAGCGTGCCGATGTCCTGGGCAAGTTCGGTGTCGCGATCGGCCGGGTCGGGTGCCCGTGGGGAAGCGCCAGACGTCATGCCATCTTCGGGCGGCCCCTTCCGACGGTCGAGCCACGCCAGCCAGGGCGGCGTGACGAACGTGGTCCCGATCACCATGATCATCAGCGCACCGAACATCTCGGGGGTGAGGGCTCCGGTCCCCAGTCCCATGCCGGCGAAGATCAGGCCGACCTCGCCCCGCGGTACCATCGCCGCACCAACAAGGGCGTGCCGGATCGGCTCCCAGAACGGGGCATAGCCGGCGACGAACTTGGTCGCGATACCCACCACCAGCAGGATGCCACCGAGCACGAGCGACTCCGGGTGGAGCAGGGCCCCGACGTCGACGGCGGCTCCGACCGAGGCGAAGAAGACCGGGACGAAGAAGTGCCCCAACGCGGTGGTGGAGGTCTCGATCGTCTCGCGCTGTGGTGTCCAGTGCAGCACCAGGCCGGCCGCGAAGGCACCGATGATCATGGCGGAGCCGGCCATCTCGGCCAGGGAGGCGAGAACCAGGGCGAACGCGAGCGCCAGAGAGCCGGTGGTGCCGCTCACCGGAATCCTGGCGATCAGGGCGAAGAGCCGTGGCGCGACGATGCCACCGACCGCGATGGCCACCACCAGGAAGCCCACCGCGAGGCCGATCGTCTTGGTGATGCCGAGCATCGTCACGTCGCCGCCGGCCGCGATCTTGGCGACCACGGCCAGCATGACCAGTCCCGCCACATCGTCGAGCACCGCTGCCCCGAGCACCGTTTGCCCCTCTCGACTCTCCAGTTGTCGGAGGTCGCCCAGGATGCGTGCCGAGATCCCGATGGAGGTGGCCGTCATTGCCGCGCCGCAAATGATGGCCGGCACCATCCCGAGTCCGAACAGCAAGGCCGCGCCGTAGCCGGCGGTGAACGGGAGGACCACACCGGCCAGACCGACGGTGGTGGCCGCCGGGCCCACCTTGAGGAGCGAGCCGAGGTCGGTGTGCAGGCCGATCTGGAAGAGCAGGATCACCACACCGAACTCGGCCAGCAGGTGCAGGTACGGGTCACCGGGGTCGGCGAGGCCGAGCAGGGAGGGTCCGATCAGGATGCCGGCAATGAGCTCACCGAGCACGGTCGGTTGCCCGATCCGTCGCGCGATACTGCCACCCATCCGAGCCGCCGCAACGACCGCGGCGAGCATCAGGAAGGTGCGGGAGATCTCCCCCGGGGTGGCGGCGGCCATCGACGACAGGATCTCAAACGGGACCATGGTGCTGGTGACTCCCCTCTCGTGGTGAACGGGGAAAACTAGTCGCCCGCTCGCTTGGGTACTCTGCCTCGCCAGAAACCCCGGCCCCTCGGTACTTTCCGTTGTCCAGATTGGAGTCCCGATGCCCACACGCGGATGGCAGGAGCGAGTCCTCGGTGCGGACGGACGGCCCTCGCCGGTCCTCCGGCTGGTCGCCCGCCATGAAGAACTTGCGTGGGCGACCGGTGCGGGGCTCCTGCTGCTGCTCACCTGGCTGTTGGCGGCGACCAACCAGATCCCGACCCTCGCCGCTCGCGGTGGCTACGTGGTGGTTGGACTGGTCTGCGGCCGCGCCCCGATGCTGCATCTGCTTGGTGGCCTGCGCCGCGGACGGCTTCTCCTCGACATCGA
>JAHEFN010000066.1 GCA_024640185.1 Gemmatimonadota bacterium
CCACCTGGATGGGAAGCACCGTGACCATCGGCGGGAGGTGGCTCTCGATCCGGGCGACCCGGGCCGCCTGGTCGGCGGGGACCTGCGCGGTGAGCAGCCCGGGCGCCACGATGGCGGCCAGCACGGCGAGGGAACGAAGCGACGCCATCAATGCTCCTGGAGGGGGATGCCGATAAGATAGCGGCTGACAGCCCCCCTAGAAGCTCACCCGCACCCCCAGCCGTCCCGGCTCGATCACGGGTCCGCCTGCCATCGCGATGCATCCTCGACCTTCTTGAACCCGTAGGCCGCCAGCAAACGCCGCTCGAGCTCCGGGGTCACTCCTGCAGGGTAACGAGCCAGCAACCGGTAACGCTCCTGCTGCTTGTCGTTCCATCGTTCCGCCTTGCTCTCGCCCTCCTGTACACTCGCGATCTCCACGAGGGGGATCCGGACCAGCCTGAGGCTGCCGACCCCATCGTCCTGCAGCAGCAGTAGCGAGCCATCATCGATCGACAGCACCTCGCCGCTCAGCTTCTCCCGGGCGGTGGCGATCGTGGCCTTGGCGCCTCCGGCGCTCTGAGCCGGGGACCAGCTCTTGAGCGACGGTCCAACGGCGCATCCCGTGGTGAGACTCACGGCAAGCACGGTGAGGATCATGCGCGGTGCCATGCTGTGCTCCTGGTGTTGATATGAACGATCAGCGTGCTCAAGGCCCCGTCACCCTGAGGCCCTAAAAGGCATGACTGACCTGGTGGTTCATGAACCCGTAGGCAAGGACGGCGACCAAGCCAAAGGCGACAACGAACCCCGCCGCCTGAGAGCCCTGCCGGTAGTTCACGATCGCTGCGACGCTGTCGAGGGGGAGAGCGGTGACCGGTGCCACCGCTTTGAGTCTGAGGTCGTGAAGCAGGCCGGACCCGAGGAGCCTCCCTGCGGTCATGGTCGCCCCGCCCGGGAATCGGACCATCTCCCCGCTCACCAACTGGACCCGGAGGGGGCCCTTGAGCGTGACGGTGGAATCCGCTGAGTGGCGAGCCACCGGTCGGACGACCACGTGCTGACTGCCGCACGCCTGCAGCAGGAAGACGCTGACGAGGACAGCTACGGTGAATCGTTGCGACATGAAAACCTCCCCTTGGACTGCATCGTCTCAAGGGGAGGTTCGCTCGGGGGGCGTCAACGAGGCGTCAACTGTACGGGGCCATGGACGAGGTTGGTGTCATTCGCCCAATTCACGGGTGCCGTCCCGCAGGATGCCGTACCGCACCCCCGGTCGACCCGGAGTACACCTCGCGGATTGCCTCGCGACCCCGCACCGGTGGCTGGTTGGGTCTCAGACTGAAACCGCCCTCACCGCTCGCCCGTCGTGAAGAGACCCTGATCGTCCGGGATGCTGCATCCTGCCGGTCGCCATCGATTCACCGAGGTGTCGCCTCATGCGCATTCGTGCCCGCCACGCCCGCCGCCGCGCAAACCGCCACCCATCCCGGCTTCTCCTTGAGCACCGGCTACGGCTACGGCTCGCTCACCTGCGCGCAAGAGTATTGCGCCAACCAGCAGGGGGCGATTGCGGGGTTTCTGACGGTGGGCAAGCGCCTCAGCGAGCAACTGGTGGTGGGTGTCGGCAGCCATGCGGCCTACATCCCGGTCGATGACCTCACCCTGATGGTCTCCGGGATCGCGCAGTACGCACCGGCCGGGGTACCGCAGCTCAACCTGACGGCGGGCGTGGGTATGGGGTGGACCGATGTGTCCAACACCGGGAGTACCGGCGTGGCCTGGGTGGTCGGGGTGGGCTACGACCTGCCCCTCGGCGGGTCGACGGCGCTGCGGCCGTTCGTCAACTACATGTCGATCGCCCAGACCGGTGGTGCAACCAACGTGATTCAATTGGGGCTGGCCTTGGGCTTCAACTGAGCGGGTAGGGGTGGGGGGCGCCCCGCCCCCCGCTCCGGTGGCCTCCGGCACCGTCGGGCCGTAGATTGCGCGACACCCTCCGCCTTCCCCTGCCCGGATCCCGATGGCCGACCTGCGCGCACAACTCCAGACCACCCTTGGCGACGCCTATACCCTCGAGCGGGAACTCGGCGGGGGCGGGATGTCACGGGTCTTTGTGGCGCTCGAGACCCGACTCCAGCGCAAGGTGGTGGTCAAGGTCCTCTCGCCCGACCTGGCACAGGGGATCTCGATCGAGCGGTTCGAGCGTGAGATCCAGCTCGCCGCCTCGCTGCAGCAGGCCAACATCGTCCCGGTGCTGACCGCCGGCGACACCGAGGGACTGCCGTTCTACACCATGCCGTTTGTCGAGGGCGAGTCGCTCCGGAATCGGCTCGCCAACGGCCCGTTGTCGATCACCGATGTGGTGAGTGTGCTGCGCGACGTCTCGCGCGCGCTCTCCTACGCCCACTCACGTGACGTGGTGCACCGCGACATCAAGCCCGACAATGTGCTGCTTTCGGCCGGCACCGCGGTGGTCACCGACTTCGGGATCGCCAAGGCGCTCAGTGCCGCGCGCACCGGGCAGGGTGGCGCCACCCTCACCCAGGTCGGCACCTCGATCGGCACCCCGGCCTACATGGCCCCCGAGCAGGCGGCCGGCGATCCCGACATCGATTTCCGGGCCGACATCTACGCCCTAGGTTGCGTCGCCTATGAGTTGCTCAGTGGCCAGGCACCGTTTGCTGGCCGGACCGCGCAGCGGGCACTCGCCGCCCACTTGAGCGAGGCACCGCGACCGATCGGCGAGCTGCGCCCCGACACCCCGGCACCGCTTGCCAACCTGGTGATGCAGTGCCTCGAAAAGGAACCGGGCGACCGACCGCAGTCAGCCACCGACCTCGCCCGCTCCCTCGACGCGATCACCTCCGGACAGCTCTCGTCGATGCCGGCGATCCTCGGCGGCGGTCCGGGGGCGTTCCAGCGGGCGCTGCTCTGGTATGCCGGCGCGTTCGTGGCGGTCGCGATCCTCGCCAAGGCGGCGATCGTCGGGATCGGCCTGCCGAGCTGGGTCTTCCCCGGAGCCCTCGTGGTGATGGCGCTCGGCCTGCCAATGATCCTGTTCACCGCCTACTCACAGCGGGTGGCGCGTTCGATGGCGACGGCGACGCCGACGATGACGCCCGGCGGTGGGATGGCGACCGCCGCACCCCAGGGCACCATGGCCACGATGGCGATCAAGGCGTCGCCGCACCTCTCGTGGAAGCGGACCCGGACCGGCGGGGTGGTGGCCTTCGGCGGCTTCCTCGCCTTCGTCGCCGGCTTCATGGTGCTGCGATCACTGGGGATCGGCCCGAGCGGCTCGCTGCTCGCCAGTGGCAAGCTCGATCGGCAGGCGCCGATCCTGGTGACCGACTTCGTGATCCGGAACGCCGACACCTCACTCGCGACGGTGCTGAGCGGCGCCGCGCGCTCCGGGCTCGGCCAGTCGGCGGTGATCAAGGTGGTTTCTCCGGCCGAGATCGCGGGCCAGCTCGCCCGGATGGAACGGCCGGTCAACGACCGGCTCGACCGCGACCTCGCGCGTGAAATTGCCCCGCGGATCGGCAGCCCGGCGATCGTCGAGGGCGAGGCCACGGGGGTGGGCGATGGCTTCATCGTCTCGCTCCGGCTCGTCACCGCCGACGAGGGCCGCGAGCTGGCGTCGTTTCAGGAGACCGGCGACGGCCCCAAGGGACTGATCGACGCGGTGGGCACCCTCACCAAGCGACTCCGCGACCGGATCGGTGAGTCGCTCCGCGATGTGCAGCGCACCCCCCCGCTCTCCGAGGCGACGACGAGTTCGCTCGAGGCGCTCCGGGCCTACACCAAGGCCAACTGGGCCAACGACGTCGAGCGCGACTTCGCTGGCGCCGCCGAGTATGCCCGGCAGGCGGTCGCTCTCGACTCGAACTTCGCCGAGGGATGGCGCAAGGTGGCGGTCGCGCTCTCCAACAACGGGGCGGCGACCTCCGTGGTGCACGACGCCATGCGGCGGGCGTTCTCCCTCCGCGACCGTCTGCCGACCATCGAACGACTCCAGGTCGAGGCGAGCTACTACAACACCGGCCCTGGCCGCGACCGCGCCAAGGCGATCGAGATCTACCGCGAGATGATGGAGCGGGGCGACTCGATCTCCGGCAACAACCTCGCGCTCGGGCTGATGGACAGGCGCGATTGGGCCGAGGCCGAATCGGTGCTCCGGATCGCGATCCGCTCCGACTCGACGTTCTCGCTGCCCCGGGGCCACCTCGTGAACGCCCTCATCGGGCAGGGCAAGATTGCCGAGGCGGAGGCTGCCGTGGCCGCCCTCCAGGCAGAGTTTCCCGGGCCGGTGACCGACATGTTCATCTCGGCGCTGCGGGCGAACCAGGGCGACCTGGCGGCCCTGGACTCGATCGGCAGCGAGCTGCGACAGGGGGAGGGCTACGGTCGCCGCGGCGGATTGGGGATCGGTGCAGGTGTGGCCACCACCGAGGGGCGACTCGCCGACGCCGTGCAATTCGAGACGGAGCGTGGGGTGGAGAACGCGGCGGCCGGAATCGCCGATCCCCCCGTCGTCGACTCGGTGCAGCGCGCCCACGTCGATGCCTGGGCGCGAGGTCGGCCGGCCGATGGCGCCGCCCGGATCGATGGCGGGATGGCGGCCACCGCGTTCGACGACCTGCCCGAGGTGGAGCGTCCGTACCTCGACATCGCAATCGGCTATGCGATGAATGGTCGACCCGACAAGGCGCGCGCGATGGTCGCACGGTACCGCGCCGAGGTCACCGACACCGCCCTGCTTCGGTTCAACGAACCGACGCTCCACACCGTGCTCGGTGAGATCGCCCTCGCCGAGGGGAAGACTGCCGAGGCGCTCCGCGAATTCCGGCTCGGTGACGTGGCACCCGACGGACCCGCGACCGGTTGCAACAACTGCCTCGCCCTCGAGCTGGCCCGCACCTTCGACGCCGCCGGCGAGGTCGATTCCGCCATCGCACAGTTCGAGGCATATCTGGCCACGCCGACGCCGGTCGCTGCGAACTACACCTGGCTGCGGGGCCCGGTGGCGAAGCCCTACACCCACCGTCGGCTCGGCGAGCTCTATGAGGCGAAGGGTGACCGCCAGCGGGCGCTCGATCACTATCAGGCGTTCGTCGACCTCTGGCGCGACGCCGATCCGGAGCTGCAGCCGATCGTCAGCGAAGTGCGTCGGCGGATGGCGGCGCTCGGCGAGCCGTAGGGCGCTGCACGAGCGCTCGTGCCGCCCCGCCGTTGCCCTACTGCCTGCCCCGTAGCCCCCCGCCCGAGGCACCGAGCACCATCGCGATGGCGGTGCCGAGGATCGCGATCCCCAGCGGGAGCACCACGTATTCCAACATGCTGGCCGAGCCGACGGCTCCCCCGCTGAGCGTGACGAAGAACTCAGGAATCGACGGGAACGCCATCAGCACCACCCCGGCGATGGCAGCGGTCACCGGCATGGTCATCCGGCGGATCGCCGACTTGCCGCGGTAGCGCCGGAACCAACCGAGCAGCTCGACCAGGCCACCGTGCCAGAGCGCAGTGACGATGCTGATCGGCACCAGGTAGCCGAGTCGCTTGACGAACGGCTCCCAGATCGGCGCGACGCCGAAGCTCTGCTGCTTGATCACCACCCACTCGAGCAGGGCGAGTCCGACGACGAAGACCGCGAAGAAGGCGGCGGTGGTGGTGAGCATACCTCGGTGGCGTTGCGGCACTGATTCGCCTCGGTCGGTTGGGGTGATGCGTCAGGCGCACACCCGGAGAGTGCGCTCCGCCGAGGGTGGCCGTCAAGGGGGCGGCTCCCCGGGTCGCGGAGCTCATCCCAGCCCGGACGAGCGCTACAGCGCCCGCACCGCCTCGATGAACGGGTGGTAGTCGGCGTAGTCGCGGTGTTCCACCACCTTGCCCCCCTCGATCCGCAGGATCAGCACGAACGGTGTGTCGTTGGAGACCGCCACCTTGCCGTCCTGCATCGTGGTACGCCAGGTCAGCTCCCCCTCGACGATCGCGTAGTGTCCCGAGTAGATCGCCCGATGCTGCACGAACGACATCTCGATCCCGGCATAGCCCTGACGGAACTTTGTCATCATCGCCGGCTTGCCGGACGTCAGTACGCCCCCGAACACCAATTCGGCGCCGTGCTCCCTCGCGGAGGCCCGATTTCGTGGTACATTGGGAACTTCATGGATCCCCAACTCCAGCGCCTCCAGACCGCCTTGGCGGGGAAGTACGAGATCGACCGCGAGGCCGGCGCCGGTGGCATGGCAACGGTCTACCTCGCGCGCGACCTGAAGCACGACCGACGGGTGGCAATCAAGGTGCTCCGCCCGGAGCTGGCAGCGGCACTGGGACCCGACCGCTTCCCCCGCGAGATCTCGATCATCGCCAAGCTGCAGCACCCGCACATCCTGCCGCTGCACGATTCGGGCGAGGCCGACGGCTTCCTCTTCTATGTGATGCCGTTCATCGACGGTGAATCGCTGCGCACCAAGATCGACCGCGAAGGGGCCTTGCCGGTCGCCGAGACGATCCGGATCCTCAAGGAGGTGGCCGACGCGCTGGCCCACGCGCACAGCCACGGGGTGATGCACCGCGACATCAAGCCCGACAACGTGATGATCTCGGGACGCCATGCCTTGGTGATGGACTTCGGGGTCGCCAAGGCGGTCAGCAGCGCCGGTGGTGAGTCGCTCACCACGGTGGGTGTCGCGGTGGGGACCCCGAGCTACATGTCGCCGGAGCAGGCCACCGGCCAGGCCCAGACCGACCACCGTTCGGACATCTACTCCCTCGGGGTGCTCGGCTACGAGATGCTCGCGGGCGAGCCACCGTTCACCGGACGCACCGCGCAGGCGGTGCTCTCGGCCCATGTGATCGAGACCCCCACGCCGCTCACCAGCAAGCGGAATTCGGTGCCGCCGGTGCTGGCCGACATCCTGATGCGCTGCCTCGAGAAGGCACCGGCCGACCGGTGGCAGAGGGCCGAGGACGTCCTCCACCAGCTCGAGGCGATCGGCACCCCGAGCGGCGGGATCACCCCGACCCACACCCGGCCGATGGCCGCGACCGGTGCGCGAGCGGTCTCGGGTGGCCGGCGGATGCTGATCGGTGCGGCGGCGGCGGTGGTCCTGCTCGGAGCGGGCTTCGGTGGCTGGAAGATGCTCGCGGCCTCGGAGACCATCGGCTTCGACCAGATGGCGGTGATGCCGATCAAGGACGTCTCGGGCCAGGACACCGAGTTGGCGGCCGCGATGCAGAACCAACTGATCGTGGCGTTGGGACAGTTGCCCGGCGTGACGGTGGCGCCGAGCTCGGCGATGGATGTCTACCGCACCGCCCCGGCGCCGGCGGTGGAGGTGGCCCAGACGCTCGGGGTGGGCGCGTTGCTCGAGGCCCAGGTCTTCCGGGTGGGTGAACGACTCCGGGTCACCACGCAGCTCACCGACCCTCGCACCATCAAGCAGATCTGGGCCAGGACCTTCGACATTGACCTCAGTGGTGACCTCTTCGACGCGATTGATGGGGTGATTCCCCAGGTCGTCGACGGAGTGGGCACGGCGCTCTCCGGCGCCGAATCATCGAGATAAAGGACTGCACGTGACGATTCGCATCGCCGTTGTTGCCTCCACTGTCCTGGCGCTGGCCGCCTGTGGTTCGGCCGCAGACGGACCGGAACTGGTGTACCGCTCGCTGGTGCCGGATTCGCTCGCCCAGGCGACCGAGGTGGCGGTCTCGCCCGACGGCACACGGTTGGCTTGGTCAGGCGAGGTCGGCCCTCGGTCGGCGATCTTCGTGAGCGGCATCGACGGCAGCGATCCGGTCCGGCTCACCCACGGGGTCTGGGATCAAACCCCACGCTGGTCACCCGATGGATCGCTGATCGCCTACTACTCCGACGTCGACGCCGATGTCTGGCTGGTGCCAAGTGCTGGTGGTGAGCCTCGGCAACTCACCTCCGGTCCGGCGATAGACGGCCCGCTACAGTGGCTGCCCGATGGTTCAGCGGTCGTCGTCTACCGGCGGGGTGGGGGGCCGGGTCAGACGGTGGTGGTCCCCCTCGACGGTGGGCCCGAGCGGTCGCTGGTGCCGGCGATGGGTGGCGATGAGGAGGTGGTGGTCTCTCCCGACGGATCGATGGCCGCGATCAACCTCCACCGAGGCGGCAGCTCGACGATCTGGGTGCAGGCCCTCGACGGGTCGCCCGCCCGTCAGCTCACCACCGAAGGGCTCGAAGACGGCTGGCCCAGCCGCCACATGTGGTCGCCGGATGGTTCCCGACTGGTGTTCACCTCACGCCGGACCGGCACCAACGATCTCTGGACCGTCGACGTGGCCACCGGCGAGCTCCATCAGGTCACCACCGACCTGCGAGAGGACTGGGGACACCGTTGGTCACCCGATGGTCGGCGGATCGCGTTCCTCTCCGATCGCGGCGGGCAGACGGACCTCTGGATCGTGGCCGACACCGGCGGGACGGCGCTCAGGGTCACCAACGACTTCCCGATCGAGCACGAGGTTTCCTGGTCGACGGACGGGACGACGCTGTTCTATTCCACCACCGACCTTGACGCCATCGTCGGAGTGGCGTCGACCAGCGACGGGTCATTTCGCGAACTGGCTGGCTGGGCTGGCGTGCAGTCGGAGTCTGCCCGACTCTCTCCTGACGGCGGTACCGTGTTGTTCGCGTCGGATCGCCTCGGTCCGGCGGATATCTGGAGTGTTCCGTTTGCTGGCGGTGAGGCGACACCGTTCGTTTCCAGCCCGGCAGACGATTTCGACCCGAACTACTCGCCCGATGGCGACATGGTGGCCTTCATCTCGACGCGTGCCGGCTCTGCCGACCTCTGGGTGGTGCCGGCCGCGGGTGGCGATCCGCGGCAGCTCACCGACTGGATGGCCGGGGAATGGAGGGCCGAGTGGTCGCCCGATGGCCGTATGCTGGCGTTCTTCAGCAACCATGAGAACAGCGCGGCAAGCGGGCTCGACCTCTGGGTGGTGTCGGCGGCCGGAGGAGAGCCGCGTCGGGTGACCGAGGGTGGCCGCATTGTCAGGGATGAAGGAGGCCCGCGCTGGGCTCCAGATGGCCGGACCATATTCTTCGTCGCCTTCACCCCGACTGGAACCAGGGAACTCTACCGCGTCGCCGTGGAAGGTGGCACACCAGAGGCGGTCAGCATGGGCGCCAACCCCGTGGGCGGTGCCGTCTCCCCAGATGGCGAGCACTACGCCTATGCCAACTACACGGGAGGATTGGCCTTCCTCGAGGTCATCCCGACCGCAGGTGGTACCCCTCGGCGGCTTTCCGTCGAGGGTGATGTCGGCAACTGGGACGTTTCGCCACTCTGGTCACCGGATGGCAGTGAGTTGTTCTTCAACTTCGGTGATTACACCGGCACCGTATACCGCAGCAGCCTGGCCGTCTTCAGCTGGCCTGAGGGTGTCCTCCGTCGCATCACCACGCCCACTGATGTTGTCGACAACCCGGTCATCTACAACCCCGAGGATGTGACCGCAGACGGGAGTCAGCTGATCGCCCTGCGGCGTGGCGCCGTGCAACGGATCTACTCGGTGAACGTGGCGGAGCTGCTCAAGGACGAGTAGCGCCGGCTCGCCCCGGGAGCTATAGGATGCATCACCGTGACATGCTCCTGTCTACGATAACGTGGCGTGAGGTCACACAGCCCTTCTCTCATGGCGGCCATGGGCAAGATCGACCAACTCCCCCACCTCCAGTTCCTCGGTGTCCTCCGTGAGGGCGCGCTGCTTGGGTGTGAGCTCCGCGATCGGCTCATGGAGTCCGGTGCCAAGACGCG
>JAHEFN010000328.1 GCA_024640185.1 Gemmatimonadota bacterium
CATCGCCACCTTCAGCGGGGCGATGCGGGCCATGGTGCTCGACCTCTGCAAGATCGCCGACGACATCAGGCTGCTGGCGTCCGGACCGAGAACCGGGCTCGCCGAGATCGTCCTCCCGGCCGTGCAACCGGGCTCGAGCATCATGCCGGGCAAGGTCAATCCCTCGATCGCCGAAATGGTGAACCAGGTCTGCTACCAGGTGATCGGGCTCGACACCACGATCGCGATGGCGGCCAAGGCCGGCGAGCTCGAACTGAACGTGATGATGCCGGTGAT
Source organism: Gemmatimonadota bacterium (assembly GCA_024640185.1). GTDB lineage: Bacteria > Gemmatimonadota > Gemmatimonadetes > Gemmatimonadales > GWC2-71-9 > Palsa-1233. The sequence goes on from JAHEFN010000328.1 coordinate 277, forward strand.
GACCCACAACGTCGTCTTCGGCATGCAGATCGTGACCAACGCCATGCGGATCTTCGCGGAGCGTTGTGTGGAGGGGATCGAGGCGGATGAGGCGATGTGCGCCCATTGGCTCGAGCGAAGCCCCGCGCTGGTGACGGCGTTGATGCCGAAGATCGGCTATGCGGAGTCCGCCAAGCTGGCCAAGGAGGCGTTGGCGACCGGGATGACCGTCAAGGCATTGCTGATCGAGAAGCAGCTGTTGAGTCCCGAGGAACTCGAGGATGTGCTCGACCTGCGCGCGATGACGGAATTGGGTATTCCCGGGCAGCACCCGAGCTGAGCACCGCTCCCACGGTCATCGCCGCGACCAGGTGGCGGCAACTCGCCCTGCTCGCAATGGTCGAGTTGATGGCGATGTCGGTCTGGCTTGCCGCCAGCGCCGTCAAGCCGGCGCTGACCGTGAGCCTCGCCCTGACCACCTCCCAGGCGAGCTGGCTGACCAGCGGTGTGCAGCTCGGCTTCGTCGCCGGCACCCTCGTCGCCGCCGTCCTCAACCTCGCCGACATCGTCCCGGCCCGCTGGTACGTGGCGGTCTCCGCCGTGCTCGCCGCGGTCGCCAACGCGGCACTGTTGGCGGCCGGGGGATTCTCGGTCGCCTTGCTCACCCGCATTGCCACCGGGTTCGCCCTGGCCGGGGTCTATCCGCCGGCGATGAAGATGGCGGCGACCTGGTTCCAGCAGGGGAGGGGACTGGCGATCGGGACCGTGGTGGGGGCCCTCACCGCCGGCAAGGCGCTGCCGTACCTGTTGGAGGGCGTCGGCGCCCCCGACCTGCAGACCGCCGTCCTGGTCCCGTCGTGTGCCGCGGCGCTGGCGGGGCTGGTGGTTCTGCTCGGCTACCGCGATGGCCCGTTCGCCTTCCCCCGTCGCCCATTCTCCTGGCGACTGGTCGGAACAGCCTTGGACGACCCGACGGTGCGCCGCGCGACGGCCGGCTATCTCGGTCACATGTGGGAGCTCTACGCCTTCTGGACCTGGGTCCCGGCGTTCCTCGCGGCCTCGCTGCTGGCGGGCGGGGGCGAGGCGACACACGCCGGCACCTGGGCCGCGGCGATCGTGGCCAGTGGTGCGGTCGGGGCGATCTGGGGCGGGGCGGTGGCCGATCGGATCGGCCGGGCCCGGGTGGTCCGGCTCTCCCTCGTCGTCAGCGGGGGGTGTTGTCTCCTGTCGCCGTGGCTCTTCGGGGCGCCGATGGTGGTGTTGATCCCCATCGCCCTCCTCTGGGGAGTGGCCGTGGTGGCCGATTCGGCCCAATTCTCCGCGCTGGTCACCGAGCACGCTCCACCGCACGCCGTCGGGACCGCCCTCACCCTGCAGACCTCGCTCGGTTTCCTGTTGACGATCCTCACGATTCAGTGGGTGCCGTTGGTCGCCGAGGCCGTCGGGTGGCGCTGGGCCATGGTGGGACTCTCGTTCGGACCGATGGTGGCGCTGATCTCGATCCGGGGTCTTGTTCAATCCCGAGTGCCCGGGTCATAATTGGGGATGCGGATCACCACAGAAACCGAATACGCCTTGATCATCATGCTGCACTTGGTCCGCCGAGGGGCGGGGCAACCTGCCGTCTCCGCTCGCCAGATCGCCGAGGACGAGTCGTTGCCGTCGGAGTTCGTCGAGCAGATCCTCCTCCGACTGCGTCGGGCGGGGCTGGTCGAGTCCGTGCGAGGAGCCAAGGGCGGCTACCGGGTGGCACGGCAGGGCTCCGAGGTCTCCCTCTTCGAGGTGATGGCTGTCACCGAACGGCAGCCGTTCGAGACGGCGTGTGAGCGGCATGCGATCGATGAGGGGCGCTGCGGACCCGGCAAGGATTGCAGCATTCGACCGGTCTGGTTCGCCCTGCAACGGCAGATCGATGGCTTTCTCGGTGGCATCTCGCTCAACGACCTCCTCGATGATGAAGGCACGGTCCGCGACCTCGTTTCGCTGGGACGTTCCTGAGCCGCAGCGGACGTCACGGATGGCCCTGTCATGACCGATCCGTCGCTCTCCCCAGATGAACTGCAACGCTACGCCCGGCATCTGACCCTGCCGGAGTTCGGGCTCGCCGGCCAACGTCGGCTGCGTGGCTCGCGGGTGCTGCTCATTGGTGCCGGGGGGCTGGGGTCACCGGCGGCCCTCTACCTCGCGGCTGCCGGAGTCGGGACCCTCGGCATCGTCGATGACGATCGGGTCGACCTGAGCAACCTGCAGCGACAGGTCCTGCACGGCAGCACCACCATCGGCAGGCCAAAGGTCGACTCGGCGGCCGCCCGTCTCGCAGACCTCAACCCTGGTGTTCACGTTGTGAAGCACCCGGTTCGGCTCACCGCCGACAACGCCCGGGCGGTGATCCGGGACTATGACCTGGTCATCGATGGCAGCGACAATTTTCCCACCCGGTATCTGGTCAACGATGCGTGCGTGCTCGAGAGGACGCCGTTCGTCTATGGCAGCATCTATCGCTTTGAGGGGCAGCTCTCGCTCTTCGCCACGACGGACGGCCCCTGTTACCGATGTCTCTTCGCCGAGCCACCC